>CAMHBE010000243.1 GCA_946183095.1 uncultured Clostridia bacterium
AGGCTCAGATACAGCAGACCGGACAGATGCAGGCAAGCGGGATACCACCTGTAAACATGAACGTAAACGCAAATGCACAGCCGCCGGAGCAGCAGACGGGCGGATATCAGCAAATGCTGATGCAGCCGCAGGTGGAGTACATCTCGCCTGTGAAGGCTCCCCGGAAGAAGAAAAGCAAGAAGGGTCTCGCTATCGGTCTCGGATGCGGCGGCGCGGCTCTTATCGGCGCGGGCGCGCTCACCTACACCCTTGCGGCGAGCACCCTGATGCGCACTTTCATGGGCGATACCGAATACGCGAAGTCGGTGAACTCGGGATATGTGGTGTCGGAGTTCTCGGAGTACGCGGGACTTGCGCAGTCGGCTGCGGAGACGGCAACAAGCTACGCGGATATGATGATGATGACCGCCAGACATCTGAGCGCCCTGAATGCCTCCCAGTACAGTCTATACAGTTTCGGAGATGATACCGAAAAGGCCGACGAGCCTGAAACTATCTACGACAAGTACGACTATAGCGCTATATCGTCGGCATCGCAGCTGTACCGCTATTTCGCTCTGCTCGACACTTACGGCAGCGAGGGCGCGACTGTGACCGCATCCGCCGACTGCCGGCTGAAAGATGATATCGCGTCACTGTTCGGCTCGGATGAATTCAGACCGCTTGTCTCCGATATCTCCGATGTGCTGGACACCACCGATCTGTCTTTCTCGTTCTCGGAATCGAACGGCACACTGAATGTCGCGATGAACGCAGACCGTGACGGCGCGTACTTTCTCGGCGGGATATTGCAGCTGAGCGAGAGCGGAGATCTCACTGTGTATTTTCCCGAAGCGTCGCAGCGTGCCATAAAGATAAAGCTCCCCTCCCGAAACGAGATAGAGGGGCTGATCCCCGAAAACGGCAGGATCGACAGGGAAAAACTCAAAGATCTGTACGCCGAACTTAAAAAGGCATACTACGACTGCTACGAATACGCGGTGATAACCTATGAGGACGGCGAAGTTCCTTTCGGCGAAACAACAGAAAAATGCACCGTCATAACCGTGAAATTCGACTCGGAAGGCATTGTGAAGATCGCCGAAAAGTTCGCGGACGTTTTCGGGAATGACGACACCCTCGACGAGATGTTCCCATTCATGGAGCGTGACGGCAAGGGCGCATCGAAGCAGCTCGCAGACAGCCTGCGCTCCGGTGTGAAGAACTACCGCGAAAACACCGACAGTATCTCAAAGCTGCTCCTCACCTCGGAAAGCTACGTCAATGCGCAGAACAAGCCCCTCGGCGTGAAATACACGCTGACACAGGACGGGCGCGAATTTCTCTCGCTGACCAGCACAGACAACGGCAGATACGCAAAGACTTCCATTTCGTCCGGCGGCAGGACTTATGCTGAACTTAACATAACAAAGAGCGGCAGCGGTTCGGGCAGTGCGGAACTGTCGGTATTCACCGACGGCACGCGGGAGAAGGAAATAACGTTCTGCATCGACTACAGCGGGACGGGGACTTTCAGCGCGCACGGAAAAGATATCATAAAAGGCACATACACCGTTTATCTGAAAGAAACGTCCGCGCTGAGAGAGAGCCTTCTGCGCTCCGAAAATGCTCTCGCCGAAGCGATAACGGGCATGAAGCATACGTTCTCGTCCGAACAGTCGGGCAGCGGTGAGGCTTACAGCTACACTATCGCGCACGACAAGTACGGTTCGATCTCGCTGAACATAAATGTGCAGCCGGGCGGCAGTTTACCAGCCATACCGGAAGACTGCACGTTCATCGACCCGCTCGCCGACCCCTCTTCCGTCATCGAACTTAACCTCGACCTCTGCGATCATGTTTACGAAAAGATAAAGAACGACCCCGCTCTTATGAAAACAGACAGCGACCTCACGGCTCTCGGTCAGACAGGACTGCTGGACAGGCTTTCGGACGAGATGAAAACGCTCGAAGTACAGCGGACGATGAAAGACAAATACTCTGCATATAGTCCGACCACGATGTATGACGCACAAAGAGCGGCATACTACATCTACAACAACGCCAGCGGGAACGTCAGCATGGAAGGCAACGACGCTGTAATAAAAATAAGACTGTGGTATGACAAAGACGGCAGGCTCACTGTGCTTGATGCGGCAGGTATTCCGGAAAAAGATATCATCGGGTGGTTCGCTACCGGCTTTACCGACCTCAGCTGCACCTATGCGGAGGTCTGGTTCTGGAAGCCGGTCAATACATACTACCCCGCCGGAGTTACCGTGATAAAGTGCGACAGTCCCGATATCACCGCAAAGCTGCCGGATGTTTATGACTTCGTTGAGGGATGCTTCCCGTGGGACAGCGATAACGTGACAGACGGTTACATTGCTGCGACCTACCCGGAACTTGAAAAAGGCGAACGCAATAATATCCGCGGCGTGCTTGAAGCTGCCGGACGCTACAGCGAACAGGCGGAGAAGATCTTTGCAGCATACGGCGACTACGCAAAGAGCACGGACAACAAGCTCTCGTTCGGTGCGAGCTATGCGTTCGATGTTTATTTCAGACTGACAGCGGACGGCAAAGTTACCGGACTGAAAGCGGTAAGATGCTATGACGGCGGCGAGGACGATACATCGAAGCTGTTCACCAAAGAGGACATAACAAAGAGCGGCAGCGGCTTCATAAAGGCGGTGGAGGAGCTTCGGCTGACCGATACCTCCGACCGTGAATTCAAGCTGTCCTTCTCCGACGCTTGCGGAATGACCGGAGTTTCCGTATGGGATGCGGGTCAGAGCGCACCGCCTATCAATGCAGGGTATTTCCTGTATTACACTCACCCCTATGATACCGAGTGGGATGGCAACATTCCCGGTATCTACGGCGGTCACCCGGTCGGTACCTTCCCCGGCACGGGCGGTTCAGCCGATATGCTCGGAAACTCACTTGAAGATGTTCACGGAGACATCATGACCGAAGACAGGATGATGCTGCTTGAGGAATACAACGTTCAGGCAAAGACGATCTACGGCGCTTATATGGGATACGAAGCGGAAAGCGGCAATACACCCGTGCTCAGGCAGCCGTTCATGATCGTGTTTGAGGTCGATGAAAACGGCAGTTTCTCTTATCGCCCGGACGGCTCCTACACCTGGAACGACCATAAGCCGGAAAGCATTGCCGGTTGGTTCTCGGGGGAAGATCTTTCCCGTGATGACAGCGGACTTCTGAAAAAGCTGAACGAGCAGCAGCTCAACGGTGAAACGACACGATTCGTTACCTTCTACTACTCCGGCAACGGTAAGCTCGGAGGTGTCGCGGTGAGCGATTCCTATAACGCTTCCGCAGGTCTGATGCTGAACTATTTCGATGAAGATGCCGACAATGAGGACAGAAAGAGCTGCTGGAAAGACGGTATCGCGGGAATGATGCGTGATGCTGTATGCGGCACCTACCCCACCTTTGATCTCGGTACGATAAGCACATACGGCGGTCATTCCGACAGCATTGAAGATACTCTCGATGACAGCAGAGAGGGTACCGGCGGGCTCACCGTGGCGATGTGGGGATATTCCGAGGTCAAGGATATGCTGACGTTCGCCGAAGATATCGCGGAATACAGCATAGTTCCCGACATTTACGAAAAGAGCGATTATTTCGATTATCTCACGCAGGCGATATACGGTCAGGGTTACGGCGGATATGATGTTCCGGATATTTTCGTTCTCGAACCCGCAGAACTGCCGTATTTCATCGACTTTGTAATGACTGCGGACGAGCTCGGCATCACGGAAAAAGATACCGAAAATATGTACGGCTGCA
>CAMHBE010000244.1 GCA_946183095.1 uncultured Clostridia bacterium
ATAGGCAGAAGCGGCGAGAATCTTGCCGAGCAGGCAGGAAGCGGAAACTGGCTCGGCGGCGACAGACTAAACGCAGGCGCGAGCGAGGACGAAATACTGAATTGGATCAACGGACTTCAATAAAAGGCAATGCCGGCAACTTAACAACAACTTTTTAGCAGAGGGAATCCGAAGGGGTTCGGGGGTGCGGGTCTCCGGCGGAGACCTCTCGCCGTAGGCGAGAAGAACCGACCGAAGCGGCAGCAGAGACCGCGACAGGAAAGCCCCCGACAAAAGCCACGAAAGCCGATTGAGTTTCCCTTGAGTTGATGACATTGTGGTAAAAAAGGGTACTGCCATGGAAACGAATGAGAAAAAGAGAACAAAGGCCAAGATTTCATACAAGCTGCTTCTCGACATTGCGCTGACTGTTTTACTGATGTTTATAATGGCATATCAGGTCACGGGCGATACTCTGCACGAATGGCTTGGTATTTGTATGACAGCGCTACTGATCGTTCACCATATTCTCAACCGCAAATGGCACGGCGCATTGTTCAAGGGCAAGTACGGCGCGTACAGAATAATATCGACCGCTGTCAATGCGCTGCTGCTGATCTCAATTCTTATCACTGCCCTCTGCGGAATGTCAATGAGCGGCCACGCCGTGCCGTTCATGTATGGGCTTGTGAATGTGATGACAGCGCGCAAGCTGCATCTCGCGTTCAGCTACGGGTCGTTTATTTTCATGGGGATACACATAGGTCTGCATCTTAAGACAATGACCGCAAAACTGCCCGATAAGGCAAAGCCTGCATTCAACATACTTTTGACGGCTTCGGCAGGAACAGGGCTTTGGCTGTTCATCAGGAGCGGCATCATCGATTATATCCTCTTTAAAACTCACTTTGCATTTCTTGATTATGAAACGGCAGAATGGCTCGTTATCGTTGAAAATCTTGCCATGCTGACGCTCTTTGCTCTTGTCGGGTACATGGCAGTCAGTATCGTTCAAAAGGGCAGGGATAAAAAGCACTTAAAAAAACATGAACCGTAATCATTCTCACGGAGGTGAAACATTATGTCGGTAACATCAAAAGAGCTGATCGAAGAAAGGCGCGATGAAATAATGGCTGCCTGCGAACAGCTCTATCAAACAATGAGCTTCAAGGAGATAACGATCCGCGAGATCGGTAAGATCACTCCCTTCGGGCGCACTTCGATCTACAACTATTTTCAGACAAAGGAAGAAATATTCCTCGCTATCCTGCAAAGGGAATATGATCTGTGGGCGGACGATCTGAAGGCCGTCTGTGATGCTGATCGCTTGACGAACGGGGCGCTCGCAGAGGCTCTCTCGCATACGATCGAAAAGCGTGTACTTATGCTAAAGCTGCTGGCGATGAATATGTACGATATTGAAGAAAACAGCGATATAGAAAAGCTGAAGCAGTTCAAGCACTCTTACAAGAATTGTCTTGATATGCTGTTGTCTGTTCTCGAAAAGCACCGTCCCGATATGACGGATAAAGACAGAGACGGATTTATGTATTCACTGCTGCCTTTTCTGTTCGGCGTATATCCGTATTGTCATGTAATGGACAAGCAGAAGCAGGCTATGGACGAGATCGGTTTTGATTATCCGAGTTACACGGTCTATGAGCTGGTATTCGGTTTTATATCCAAGTTGTTATGAGGTGAGGCAAATGAAAATAACAGTCCTGAAAAGCAGCGGTAATACTCACGGCTCGTCAAATCTTCTCGCCGATGAATTCATAAGGGGAGCAAAGGAAAACGGCCACAGTGTCGCTGAGATCCACGTTTTCAAAACAAGGATCAGCCCCTGCACCGGCTGCGTAAAATGCGGCTACGAGGGCGAGTGCGTTCTGAAAGACAAGATGAAGGATATCAGAAAAGAGATCCTTGTAAGCGATATGATAGTGTTTGTTACGCCGCTTTACTACTACGGATTTTCGGCGCAGCTCAAGACGGTAATAGACCGCTTTTGCGCCTTCAATTTCAGCCTGACCAATAAAAAGATGAAGTCCGTTCTCATCAGCGCTGCATGGAATGCCGACGATTGGACATTTGAAGCATTGGAAGCGCATTACAAAACGCTTGTGCGCTATCTTCATTTCACCGACTGCGGCAGTGTTCTCGGATATGGCTGCGGAACGGTCGGTATGACAAAAAACACGGAATACCCCGAGTTTGCTTACAGGCTCGGAAAAAGTATATAACGGGAGGAATTATCATGTTAGGAAATTTCAGTTATCACAACCCCACAAAGCTCTACTTCGGCGAGGATTCGCTCAATTATCTCATGGACGAGCTCAAAAACTACGGCGAGAACGTCCTGCTCGTTTACGGAGGCGGCTCTATCAAGAAGAACGGTCTGTATGACGAGATAATCGCTATTCTCAAGGATTGCAGAAAGACGGTCGCGGAGGTCCCGGGCGTAATGCCGAACCCGACTGTCGAGAAGCTCAACGAGGGAGTAGCTATCGCCCGTGAGAACGGCTCTCAGTTTATTCTTGCAGTAGGCGGCGGCTCGGTGTGCGACTACTCAAAGGCAGTATCGGTATCCGTTCACTGCGACGACGACCCGTGGCAGAAATATTTTATCCGCTTTGAGGAGCCGGCCTGCGAGATAGTTCCCGTCGGCTGCGTTCTCACTATGACGGGCACAGGCTCGGAGATGAACGGCGGCTCGGTCATCACCAATCACGAAACCAAGCAAAAGATCGGTCATGTGTTCGGCGACAATGTTATGCCGAAGTTCTCTATCCTCAACCCGAGGTACACGATGACGCTGCCGAAATATCAGATGATCGCGGGTATCTACGATATTTTCAATCATATATGCGAGCAGTATTTTTCCGGCGAGGACGACAACACCTCCGACTACATCAGCGAGGGTCTTATGAGAGGTCTTATCCATTCAAGCCGTATCGCTGTTGAGGATCCTCAGAACTATGAAGCACGTTCCAACATCATGTGGACGGCGACATGGGCACTCAACACGCTTGTTTCACGCGGCAAAACGACCGACTGGATGGTGCATATGCTCGGTCAATCTGTAGGCGCATACACAGACGCTACTCACGGAATGACCTTGGCGGCGGTATCTCTGCCTTATTACCGCTACATCATGCCTTACGGTATGAAGAAATTCGCTCGCTTTGCAACAGAGGTATGGGGCATTTCCGCCGAGGGCAAAACAGACGAGCAGCTTGCAAACGAGGGCTTGAACGCAATGGAAGCATGGATGAAGGATATCGGGCTTGTTATGAACTTAACCGATCTCGGTGCAGCGGACGACATGATCGAGGGCATCGCGGACGGTACATTTATCCTCGAGGGCGGCTACAAGGTGCTTGCGCGTGATGAAGTAATTCAGGTACTGAAAGCAAGTATGGGCTGAGAACGGAGGCGGCGCCATGAAAGCACTTATAATCTGTTTCAGCAGAGCCGATGAAAATTACGCTGTCGGCTATATTGACAAGGGCAACACGGAGATCGTAGTTGAGTATGTCCGTGAGATGACGGGTGCGGATATGTTCAAGGTCGAGCCTGCCGTGCCTTATTCTGCCGATTACAATACCTGTATCAAAGAAGCAAAGGAGCGTGTAGGCAATGCGCCTGTCAAAGAAAATCCGAGCGATATTTCCGCGTATGATACAGTGTTCATCATGAGCCCTATCTATTGGGGAACGTATGCTCCCGAAGTGGAAACAGCGCTTGAAGGGTTGGATTTTACCGGAAATGGAATTGTCAACATCCGTTCAGTCAAAAAACACCCAAAATTCTAACAGCAGT
>CAMHBE010000245.1 GCA_946183095.1 uncultured Clostridia bacterium
GAAGTGATCGCTGCTGCCAACCGGTCGCGTAAATACGCTCGTGAACGTGGTCTATCGTGTACAGAAAATGCTTCTTATGCTTCGGATTTATGTATCCGTTGAACAACTCCGGAGCATGCTTTTCGATAAACTCCGAGGGCAGGTTCTTGTCGCTTTCCGCAAGATAAGCGATCATCTTTTTGCAAAGTGCGCCGCCGACACGGAATTCGTAGTAATAGTTGCAGTGATCTCCGATCAGCTTCTTTACATCATCGGGGAGCTTTTTGAAACATTCCTGATGATACGCGGTACGCTTTTCTCTGTACGCATCTCCGAGTTTCTTTAACCTTGCCTTTTCCTCTGCCGAATACTGCTTCATTGCTATCCTCCTTACAACATTCTTCCCGCGAGCATAACGAGCCGTATGAATGTTACCTCGCTGTTTTCGATTATTGTCACCGCACTGTCGAGCTCTCCGGCTTCGTCCTCGCCGAGAAACACGCGGAACAGCCCGTCCTCATACGCCTGATATGCGTCCGCGACCGCCTTTTCCTCGTCGGGGAGCTTTTCGCCGTAGTTTATGCCGAAAGCTATCTTGCCTATCTCGCTCATATCGGCTATTTGCTCCGATGTGAGCGGGTCCGGCGTATCGCTTTTTTCAGCCCGTTCAACGTACCGGGAAACGCAGGTGCGAACACATTCGCGTATCAGCTCGCGCACGGTTTTGGGACTGCATGACAACGGAAAATCAACTCCCGCGATCTTGTTTTTCTTTTTGCCGAGCTGCTTGATGTTTACTTTGATGTTCATTTGTTGTCCTCCCGAAGAAGCAGATAAAGATCATCGGCGTAATAAATATCGTTATCATCCATAAAAATCCCGAAGTAATACACATCGCCGGGAATTACCTCAACCTTATCACCTATGATGAACTGCGTCACATTCTTGTCCTTGTTCTCAACGACACCTGTTTTACCGTCCTTTTCGAGCGCAACATGAAGCCATGTCTGTTGTTCATCTCCGTCCTCGTCGGTGTATGTGACATCTATTCCCGCTCTCATTCCGCAGTCGTGCGTTTTGAAGTATTCCAGCGCGTACGGGAAAAGGCTGCGGCTCCTTACTCGTTCCATATCCATTGATTTATAGTGCTGCCGCGGGGTCAGTTTATCCATGTCCTCGTCGGAAATCTTGTTTATCGCAATTCCTTCACTGTTCTTTGTCAGATAAATGACCGGCTCGGCAAATATCATGTCACTGTCGGAGAACTTCCTTTGCTTCCATGTGAACCGCATATACCCCCGATCATCATACAGTATCCCGCTGTTCATAGTCACACCCTCGTCGGGCAGCGGCGAGAACGATAACGCTTCGACCAGCTTTCTGAGCAGCCATATCGTCTTTGAGTATTCCTCTCTTGTGACACTTATGACGGCAAGCTCACGGGAACCGAAAAGGCTGAGTCCCAACGACAGTACATCGACTGTTCTGGGAACTTTCTCGGAATCAAAGGTCTTGAAGTCCAGACATTCCACGGCAACAGGCGGCGCTTCGCTTATCGCGACATATTTCAGCCATTCGGCAGGATATAACAACCCGCCGACAATATTGCATAAAACGGGGCAGCCGTCGGTATTCATCGCGTCCGCGAGCACTGTCATTCTGCGGATATCCTCGTACCTGTCGGTGTTTACATTGTCGGATATCAGTATAAGCATTTTTGTATAGTCGCCGATGCTTTCAAGCGTCTTCTCCGGCAGATCGTAATAACAGTGGTATTCGGAAATGTCGGGTGCATCGGTACAGACCGCGCCGTACATAAGTCGCGTGCCGTCCTTGTCCGTTGCAGGAATATACGCGCTGTTTCCGCTCTCATCGGCATTCGCGCTGACATTATCAAATCCAAGCTTTTCCGTCAATACTTTCGCGATTTCATCAAACGCAGGAAGCTCATTTCTGAACAGAACGCCGATAGAAAATCGTTCCGGCGTTACCGTTCCGTGCAGCGGCAGTTCAAGCTTGCTTTCCGGCGCGTCGGGAAATTCAAAGCTCAGGATATCCGAAAACATCGTATTGCCGTTGCGCTTGTCGAACTTCTTTGCGAGATCGTCGGCAGCCTTGTAAAAATGCTCTTTCAGCTTCGCGGTTTCGTAATTCCTGTCAGGGTCATAAAGCTCGAAATCCGATGAAAGCTTTGAGTGCAGCTCATTCACTCCCTGCTTTTCGAGAGCGTACATAAGCCTGTACGCCGCCGCCGCGAACCAGAATTTTCCCGCGGGGTTTTTCGCTGTGCTGTACATTCCCGCAGCCTCGCAGAATATGTCATAAGCGCGGTGAATGTCGGTCAGTGTCTTGACGAAGAGCACCCTTCCGAGCCGAAGCAAACACGCCGTCCATTCTTCCTTGTCGGTGAACCTTAGCATCATGTCGGCGTAGTAATCAGCTTCTTCATAATGTCCGTTGACCGCAAGAAAATATGCGATATCCGCGAACAGTTCATTCGGAAATTCGCTGATATCATGCGTTTGCAGCAGCTTGTTGAGCCGGTCGAGTCCGACCTTGATCTGCCCCGTGTACATATCCCTGTGTATGCGCGAGCTTTCTGCGTTGATGTCGTCCTCTGTCTTTACGGCTTCGTACAGCTTCTCGAAATCAAGCATATACTCGGCTTCTTTTGCAGTTTCGATAAACTCATAGGCTCCCGACCGGCGCAGGTGATACTGCGTCATATCATAGCCGTACTTTTTCAGAAATTCCCTGAAACGTTCGATATAGCTGTCTATCTGTTCACGCGTTACCTGCCAGTATTTCGAGCAGTCCTCGATCATCCACTCGAAAGGATATAAAGCGCAGTCGGGATCGACAACGTCCGGGTTTTCCTCATACAGCTTCAAAAACTCCGGGAACATCAGTATCATCTGAAATTTGTCGCCATAAAATGTCGATTCCTGCATATAGTCGTGCCGCAGAGTGAGCATTTCACGGATGTTCTTTTCATTGTCCGCCTCGGCGATGCACTTTTTCAGATAAGCAAGCCTTTCTTCGCCGCGTGCAAGTGTGCAAAGATAATTATAGTCAAACATTTTTGTTTACCTCTCAGAATAAAGTCCAAAGATCGTCAGCTTCGTATTTTTCCCCGTTCTCTTCTATGCAGAACCAATAAACATCATCGGGCTCGATGTAAACAACATCACCGTCTTTCGGAGAAACGTAGTGCGAATCTGCAACTATACCTGTTTCTCCGCTGTTCTGAACGTTCAGATCGACATATATCTGTATCCCATTGCTGTCGATATATTTTACGGCGGCAGTAAGCTTACAGCCGTGCGTTTTGAAATATTCCAGCGCATACGGATAAAGGTTCTTTGCGCGCCGATCGGCAAATTCAGCCGCTCGTCTGTGCATTCTCGGAACAGCGTTCTCTTTCAGCTCATCCGCAAGCTCGGTCACGGTCTTTCCTTTTTTGTGACGTGATGTAAGCAGCAGAAGCGGCTCCGCATAGACCGTACCGTCGTCTGTCGTGACCGATCTCCATGTAAGGCGGATAAACGAATCGTTCTTATAGACTATCCTGCTGTTCATGGTAATGCCCTCGTCCGGAAGTGACGAGAACGACACAGCTTCAGCAAGCTTAAGCATAAAGCTCCAATAAAACCATTTTTCATCATCATCGGGAACATCGAGTATGATAAGCTCGCGCGAGCCGAAGTATGACAGCCCGTCGGTTATGATATCCGTGCTGTCGGGAGCGGTGAGTCCGTGGACAAACGAGCATTTTATCATATTCTCTGACTGAGGCGGCGTGTCGCT
>CAMHBE010000246.1 GCA_946183095.1 uncultured Clostridia bacterium
GTGAGGCGTGTCGTGGAGCCTGTCATCCTCGGCAAGGAACGCGGAACGCCCGTCAACGATGACGACTACCGATACGTACTCGATCTCGGAATTCTCCGCGAGAACGAGAAACACGTACTCGTCCCCGGCAAGGTATTCGATGGCTTCCAGCCGCGCGCGATAGCCGCCCAGATGCGCCGCGATGACCCGCAGGCGAGGAAACTCCGCCAGCACACGGGCAAGCTTTTTCGAATCCCAGCCGGAGCTTCCTGCCCACAGTCTTGAATACGGCTGGATCTACACTCCGCAGAAATACAGGCAGAACAAGTACCTTCGGGATACTGTGGACGATCTGAAGGTCAAGCCCCTTCCCGGAGAATGGGTGTTCGGCAAGGCTGCCGCGGAAAAGATCAAAAAGAACAGCGATGTTCTTATCGTAAGCGGTATCGGCGGTTCGTACCTCGGAGCAAGAGCAGTGATCGAAGCACTGCGCTCCAACCTCTACAACTCGCTCAAAAAGGATACTCCGGAGATATACTTCATCGGCAATACGATAAGCCCTACATATCTGAACGAGGTGATCTCACTCGTTGAAGGCAGAGATTTCTCCCTCAACGTTATTTCAAAGTCGGGCACCACTACCGAGACTGCACTTGCGTTCAGAGTGTTCAGGTCGCTCCTTGAAAAGAAATACGGCAAAGAGGGCGCTAAAGAACGTATTTTTGCAACTACAGACAAAAAGCGCGGTTCTCTTAAAGAACTGTCCGACCGGAACGGTTATGAGACTTTCGTTATCCCGGATGATGTCGGAGGACGCTTCTCCGTGTTTACAGCCGTCGGTCTTCTGCCGATCGCCGTTGCGGGATGCGATATAGACGCGATCATGAACGGCGCAAAGGCTGCTATGGATGATTACAACGACCCGGATATAACAAAGAATGATTGTTACAGATACGCGGCTATCCGCAACATACTCTACCGCAAGGGCAGAGCTGTGGAAATGCTCGTCGCTTATGAACCGTCCTTCGCTATGATGAATGAATGGTTCAAGCAGCTCTTCGGTGAGAGCGAGGGCAAGGACGGAAAGGGTCTGTTCCCCGCGAGCGCTGTGTTCTCCACCGACCTGCATTCCCTCGGTCAGTACATTCAGGACGGCTCGAATATCCTCTTTGAGACTGTCGTGCAGTTCGCAAAGGCGCAGAAGGATTTCTTCATCGAGAAAGACCCGGCAAACAGCGACGGTCTGAACTTCCTCGCCGACCAGAATATGTCTGTTGTCAACAGAAAGGCGTTCGAGGGAACTGTCCTCGCACACACCGAGGGCGGTACACCCAACATCGTTCTGGAGGTTCCCGAACTCAACGAGTTTGAACTTGGCTATATGATCTATTTCTTTGAGAAGGCCTGCGCGATATCGGGCTATATGCTCGGCGTAAATCCGTTCGATCAGCCCGGCGTCGAGAGCTACAAGAAGAATATGTTCGCTCTCCTCGGCAAGCCCGGCTATGAGGACAGAAAAGCCGACCTCGAAGCTAAGTTAAACTGAGCCGGTATCAAGGCTCTTATGGGGCATTGCCCCGAATAAATCCAACAAAAAATTACAATCGGAGGACTATCATCATGGTAAAACTGATCGCAGGCAAAAAGGGCGCCGGAAAGACAAAGCTCCTTATCGAGGCTATCCATGCAGCGGAAAAAGAAAGCAAGGGCAATGTCGTGGCTATCCAGCTCGGTTCTTCTCTCAATGTTGACATTTACCACAAGATCCGACTGATCAATATTGAGGACTACAAGATCGAGGATTACGACGATATGTATGGTTTTATCGCGGGTATGCTCGCGTCCAACTACGATATCACCGATATCTTTGTTGACGGTACTCTCAGGATCGTCGGCCGCGATCTCGAACAGGTCGGCAAAATGCTCGACAGGATCGCTCTCATCACGGAAAATATTACCGTAACTTTCACTATATCGGCAGAAGTCGCAGATTTCCCCGAAAGTGTGAAAAAATATCTCTGATTACCTATTGACAAATCCGGATATTTATGGTATAATATCAATCGTGCCGATTTTAATGCGCTTTGCGCGTTAGGTCATAAATATCGTATTATCAAAGGGAGGTGCGAATAATGGCAGTTCCGAAGAGAAAAGTATCCAAGGCAAGACGTGACAAGAGACGTTCACAGGTATGGAAGTTATCTGCACCTGCTTTTTCACGCTGTGACAACTGCGGTGAGCTCAAGCTCGCTCATAGAGTTTGCGGTAATTGCGGTTATTACAAGGGCAAGGAAGTTATCGCTCACAGCGAGGGATGACCGACTAAAAAACGTAAGATCGGACAGCAGTGCCCTTTGGTGCTGCTGTTTTGATTTTTGAAAGGGAGTGTAATATGGCTGTTGTGATATCTTCGGTAACTCCGCGTTCTCCGGCTGCAAAAGCGGGTGTGAAAGCGGGGGAGACCCTTGCCGCCATAAACGGACACCCCATTAACGATTCGCTGGATTACGGCTTCTATTGCTACGAGAGGACGCTCATACTTGACTTGCAGACACGGACGGTGAAAGTCCGGAAACGCGACGATTACGACGATATCGGTCTGAATTTCGAGACATACCTCATGGACATCAAACACTCCTGCCGCAACAAATGCGTGTTCTGCTTCATCGACCAGCTCCCGCCCGGTATGCGCGAGACGCTGTACTTCAAGGACGACGACAGCCGCCTGAGCTTCTTGCAGGGCAGCTACATCACTCTCACGAACATGACCGACAGCGATATCGAGCGCATCATAAAGATGAAGCTGAACGTCAATGTCTCGGTGCATACCACCGACCCCGAACTGCGCAAAAAGATGCTTTGCAACCGCTTTGCCGGGGATGTCCTGCGCTACATAAAGCAGATGGCGGACGGCGGTATCACCATGAACTGCCAGATCGTGCTGTGCAGGGGCTACAACGACGGCGAGAACCTGCGAAGGACCCTTGCCGACCTTACGGCGCTGTACCCTGCTGTGCAGAGCGTGGCTGTGGTGCCTTTCGGCGCGACGAAATACCGCGAGGGGCTGCCTGTGATAGCGCTGCACGATAAGCAGTCGGCAGGCGAGGCTGTGGATATCATAGAGAGCTTCGGGGATATGATGCTCGAAAAGTACGGCGAACGGGTGGTTTACCCCGCAGACGAGCTGTTCCTCACGGCGGACCGGGAACTCCCGCCCGGCGAATACTACGGCAGCTACGACCAGTACGAGAACGGTGTGGGGATGTGGTCGTATCTGCGTGACGGCTTTGCGGAGGAACTCGATGAGCGTGAGGCGGATAACAGGAACGTGAGGCTGTCGATAGCCACCGGTGTTCTTGCCGCGCCCCTCATGCGGATGCTGGCGGAGGATGTATCGCGGAAGTTCGGGGGTATCGGTATAAACGTGTATGCCATAGATAACGACTTTTTCGGGCATACCGTGACCGTTGC
The DNA here is from genome assembly GCA_946183095.1 of uncultured Clostridia bacterium. Taxonomy (GTDB): domain Bacteria; phylum Bacillota; class Clostridia; order Oscillospirales; family Ruminococcaceae; genus Ruminiclostridium_E. The sequence continues at coordinate 3,451 of CAMHBE010000246.1, forward strand.
GGGGCTTATAACCGGCGGCGACCTCATAAAGCAGCTCACACCGCATAAGCCCGAACTCGGCGGATCTGTCATAATACCCCGGGCAATGCTCAAAGCCGACGAGGATGTGTTCCTCGATGACGTGACGCTTGAGCAGGTGTCGCAGGCGCTGGGAGTTCCCGTGATACCTGCCGGCAGCGAACCGGACGAACTGCTGGACGCCATGCTCGGGGAGATATCTGAATCATCGTGAAGATATCCGCAGCATTTGGGCACCTCTAAAAACCTCTTGCCGCCCATTCGCACCGCCCTAAAGCCGTCAT
>CAMHBE010000247.1 GCA_946183095.1 uncultured Clostridia bacterium
TTCTCTTTGAGCCATTTGTCGCATCTGCCGTAGTCGGGGAACACCTTGTAAACATCGGCGTAGAAAGCTTTTGAGTGGTCATGGTGCAGTATATGACACAGTTCATGCACAACAACGCTGTCGAGCACTTCGGGCGGTGTCATGACCAGCAGGCAGTTGAAGTTCAGATTGCCGCCGGTGGTACAGCTTCCCCAGCGGGTCTTCTGGTTCCTTATCGTTATGCGGTTGTATTTTACGCCCATGATACCGGCGTAATAATCCACCCGCCGCGGTATCAGTTCCACAGCGGTCTCCGCCATTTTCCTTATTTCCGCTGCTGTGAACGGACGGGTGCCGGCAAGCTGTTCATTTTCAGCAAGCCTTGTGCGGACGTGCTTTTCTATGACTTTTGCCTTTTCGGTGAGAAAGCGCTCTATCTCGCTGTTTGCAAGCTTCAGCGGTGCGCGGACGATAACTTTTCCGTCGGGGCGTACCTCCGCCGACATGGTCTTGCGCCTGCTGCGGATAACTTCGATATCGGACGATATACCTTTGATTTGCATAACTGACCTTTCCAAAAAAGTACACATTTATTAACACATTTCCAATATGTGTGGGTGGAAATCGACCGCATTTATTCCACGGTCCTATTGACAACGAGCCTCGATGAGCGCGGTAGTCCGGCAGCACGGGCAGCACCCGCCCTTGGGGGCAGATGCTGCCCGGCTTCCAGCCTACCACACTCATTCTCATTGTCAATAGGCTTTCGCGGCATAAAAGCTGCCTTTCTGCTCTTTATTGACCTGCTGCAAACGCAGATGTTCTCATTTTTCAGGTGACAGATACAACATGAACAGAAACGAATATTCTTCTAAAATAATCCGAAAACACATCATCTTCCGCGGCAGGGTACAGGGCGTGGGATTTCGATATCACGCGCAGTATGCCGCGCAGAGTTACGGTGTCACGGGCTGGGTGCAGAACTTGTACGACGGCAGTGTGGAAATGGAAGCCGAAGGAACCGAAGAAGCGATAGACCAAATGCTGCTCGTGCTCGACCGTGACAGATACATCTCCATAGAAGAGATGAAAGTCAAAGCCATACCCGTCTGCGGCGACAGATACTTTGATATCAGATAATGGATCGTTACATAAGAATAAAAGGGTCGTAACGCATCATCTGCGTTTTTTTCCGCCGCGGTTTTTATCCTTCGCCTTTACGAGCTTGCTTGTATTGACGATAAGGATATCGCCGTCCTCTATCTTGATATTGTCGTTGGGGACTATCGTGAGTTCCCCGCGTATTATCATGTAAACACGCGCTTCGTAGGTGTCGAATATCTCGTTATAGGTCATGCCGATAAGCCCGCTCTTCTTGTCACAGAGTATCTCGCCGACCTCGCGGATATCGTTGAAACGTTTGTCGGAGTGTACGCTTTTGGAGAATTTCTCGACAAATCCCGCGCTTATGATACCGGTCGGGATTGCGACTGCACATACACCGAGGAATGCAATGAATATCGCGATAACTTTTCCTGTGATCGTAACAGGGTAGATATCGCCGTAACCCACGGTAAGCAGTGTAGAAACGCTCCACCAGATACCGGAAAAGGCATTCTCGAAAGCTTCCGGCTGGGCATCATGCTCGGCTCCGTACATTGCAAGAGACGAAGCGAGAGTGAGTATCGCTATGATGAACAGCGAAGAAAAAAGCTGCTTTTTGCGTTCGAGCAGGACATCCTTTATCAGCGTGAAAGAATCGTACTGCGCATTTATCCTGAACAGGTGGAAGATACGCACCACGCGAAGCATCCTGAAAAGTATGAAGCCGTCAAGAAAGAAGAATGGGAGTATAGTCAGCAGATCGACGATACCGTCAAACGACAGGATGAACCGCAGTACAGAGCGGAACTTTTTTCTGCGCGGGTAGAGGAGATCGGCGGTCCAGATGCGCAGAGCGTATTCTATGCAGAAAATGATTATCGTGACATATTCTATCACCTTGAATATATTCTGAAAGTCCGACAGTTCCCTGAACGTTTCAAGAAACATAACGAGAATATTGAGGATTATCACTGCCGAGATGAAGATATCGAACGCACGGCTCGGCAGGTCTTCCTTGTTTCCGATCTGAATAACATCAAAAATTCTTTTTTTGCTCATTTCTTCACTTCCCGAATCGTTATTTCCGAAAATTTCCGGAATAAACGCAGCGTTTGCCGCATAAATATAATAATGAACTCTGTAAGTACCGGACCATTCCCGTGAAACATCGCGGGCAGGGCTCGGCACGTCAAAAAACTACAGCCGCGTGAGATCCTGAAGGTCGTCTATTCGTCAGCCTGTCCTTTTCATGCGACTTTTTTATTTTCCGATGTCACTGTTTTCTTGCGAGAAAATAATCATCGTCTGCGCTATAATACGGACATTTGTTTCTGCCCTCGGACATGAGCCGGTAGTATTCGTCTTCATCCATGTTTACAAGGCAGACATACCCGCCGTATTCATCGTCATACACGTTATTTGCGCAGGTGTCGCAGGACATTTCCGCCATATTATCACAACCTTCATTATAATTATGATGTCGGCTGAACTTTTTCGTTTTTGCAAACGTCATGATGTGGGCATCACAAAATAAGTCAGTCTTCAACGTTTTCGGTTCCTTTGTCGTACAAAGGAACCGGGTCAGGAGTTTGAGGATAGGGCAATACAGGATGTATTGAAGGCTTGCCCGGATCGCCGCATGGACGCGGCGTTAAAAGGCAAGCACAAAAGCGCCCTGTCCTCATGTGGCTCGCCCTCAAGGCGAGTCACGGTCTCAAGCGGAAGCGACCCTCTCACACTGCTTCGGCGCATCTGAGACCGTCAACAGCTGCGGAGACGATACCGCCTGCGTAGCCTGCACCCTCGCCGCAGGGAAAGAGACCTTTCAGCGATACGGAGCACAGATCGGAGCGAAGAACGACGCTTTCTTTGCGAGAAGCGGCAGTCCCGCTTTCAGTGTCTCCGTGATATATGACGGGAGAATACCGCCGATATCGGCATACTTCGTTCCGGGAATGTAGGTCGGTGTTACTTTGCCGAACCCCGTCGATATCCTGCCGGAAAGGAAGTCTCCGACAAGCGTTACAGGGGCGCTGTATGTGCTGCCGCCCGCAATGTACGCCGCACGTTCGATATCACGCTGGAGGGATATGCCCGCGAGCACGTCGGTTCCCGCAATATCAGAAGGCTCGACGTTCACCAGCAGTGCGGAGTTCGCATTCCGCGCGTCTCTTGCAAACAGGCTCATACCGTTGGTAACTACCGTGTCCGGTTCGGATGCTGCCGCCATGACGTACCCTCCGGGACACATACAGAACGTGTAAAGGCTCCTGCCGTCCGGAAGATGCACCGCGTATTTGTATTCCGCAGGGGGCAGTGCGGGATCCCCCGCAAAGCTCCCGTAAAGACTACGGTCAGCATCTTCCTGCAAATGCTCGATACGCACGCCCATCGAAAACACCTTGCGGGTCATATCAATGCCCGAATCGCGCAGATATCCGAATGTGTCGCGGGCACTGTGACCGACAGCGAGGATGATGCTTTCCGCAGTGAGTTCGTGCTCCTCACCGTTTTTTTCATACACCGCTCCCGTGACTTTTCCGTCCCTCTGCATTATCCGCGTCAGCTTTGCCCCGAAAAGGACTTCGCCGCCTAGACTTATGATCTCGCTGCGCAGGTTTTTTACGACCTTGCGAAGAATGTCGGTGCCGATGTGCGGTTTTGCAAG
>CAMHBE010000248.1 GCA_946183095.1 uncultured Clostridia bacterium
CTGTAATACAATTTTAACCGAATTGTAATTGCAATTTCCTCCATTTGGTATTATAATATAGACATAGAGTAAAGAGAAATGATATATCCTCCTAAAAACGACTCATAAATTATCCTGAGTTATCCTTCCATACGACGACAGCCGCAGATATGCTTATCTGCGGCTGTCGTTGTTTACTGCGGCGGTTTGTGCAACATTGCCAAAAAAGCTGTTTGATGTGCAAAATAAACTGTGCCCTATTGAAAATATAATTGATATATGATATAATCAAATTATCGGAAACTCTGACCACAACGGAAAACAGGAGGTAACTCACTATGAAAAAGATCAGAACGCTCATCGCTGTCCTGACAGCGGCTGTAATGGCAATGACGGCGCTGTGCATCTCATCCGCCGCAGCAACATATTCATGGACAGGTACATGGGATTCAAACTGGGGTGAGATGAAACTTACACAGAACGGCTCGAAAGTTACCGGAACATATACGCATGACGGCGGGTCGATAAGCGGTACCGTCTCCGGGAATACCCTGACCGGTACATGGACTGAACCGGGGCAGAGAGGCAGGATCAAATTCGTGATGTCATCCGACGGCAAGTCTTTCTCCGGCGGATGGAGCTATAACGATGCCGACCCGGGCGATTCGGGGTGGAGTGCAACAAGAAAAACAGCAGTGACAACGATCGACAGTACAGCCAAGGCATCCGCGTCGCTTTCGGATGTCAAATGGAACAGCAGCGCGAAAAAACTGACATTTACCATAAAATTCGCAAATGTCGGTTCTGACGCGTGGGTCGGCATCGTTCCCGCGGGTACGGCAGATGACGAAAAGTCGGCTGATAAGGTCGATGTCACCTACATCTATCTTTCCCGGCTTACCAGCGGCAAGTCCGCTTCTCTTTCCGCATCTCTCAAAACCGGCAGCTACGAGCTGAGGGTCTATGCAAACGACAGCGGCGGAGCATTGCTTTCAAGAGCAAAGTTCAAGGTCGGCAGTACATCGTCGGCTTTGCCTTCCGGGACAATGCTCAAGGTTTACCTTGAAAAGGGCAAGACCCTCAGGCTCGGAGCGATAGTAAGCGGCAAAAACGCGTCGTCGCTCAAATATTCCACCTCCGACAGCAAGGTCGCAACAGTCTCTTCAGGCGGAAAGGTCAAGGGCATTTCTGCCGGCGGCGCTGTTATCACGGTAAAAAGCGGAAGCACTGCCATAAAAGTATATGTTGTTGTAGAATAAGACGATAGCCGTATCCTGTCCGGGGTACGGCACGTTTTATCTCGCAGATCAGCGCCGCCGGTTGTTATTCCGGTTGGCGTTGGAGGCGCGCGCTGCCGCAACACGCGACGCGAGCTTCTTAGATTCGTTTGAGGTGAACACCACCTCTGCGTAGATCGCGGCAACTATCTGGTAAAGCTCCTGCGGTATCGCTTCGCCGGAGTTGAGCATTACCAGCAGAGCGGCGGTGCTGTCGTCGCGGTATATCGGAACGCCGTTCGCGTCCGCTATGTTCACTATCCTCTGCGCGATCTCGCCGAGCCCTGATGCAACTACCACCGGGGCATAGTTCAGGCTGGGATTGTATTTGAGAGCAACGGCGGCTTTCTGCCCGTAATTCTTACGCTTTGACATTCAGACCCGCCCTCCTTTCCTGAAGCTTCGGGAATATCTGTGTCAGGTTGTGCGGTTCTTTGAGCACACCTGTACTGAAATCCGAAATGGTATATTTTGTGCCGGCAGCTATACGGTTCACTTTCTCGACGATATCGCCGACACTCCTCGTGAAGCTCGACGGATGCAGGAGATTTACCTTCACCGTCTTATCGTTTGCGTAAACATCCACCTCGAAACGTCCGTATGTATCGACATCGAACGTCAGAAACAGGTGATGATGCACGCCGGGAGCCGAGCCGGTAGCACCGGATTCGTCGTTGTTGTCCACCCACAGTTCGCCGAACGCGTGCGTATTCTCTATCTGCACGGGCAGGATGTAGTGCGCGAGCGGTGTCATGACACCCGGAGCGTTTATCATGCTCTGGAGAAGGTTTGACGCGTTGAAGCTGTCTATGGATTTGAGCGCGGGGTGATTTATGTTCTTTTCCACGAAGTCGGTGAGCGCCTGTATGGAGCTGGACTTCTTCGGGGTCTGCCGCTGCTGCACATCTCTTACACCGCGCATCTCCTGTTCGCGCATATTCTCCTGCGGTATGCGTCCGTCCTGCGGGCGGTATTGTCCGTCCTGCTGCGTGCGCATCTGCCCGTTCGCATTTGTCTGATCTTCCGCGTTCTGCGCACCCTGCTGCTGTTGTTCACCGTTGGGAGCGTACTGCTGCTCGTCGTCCTCCATGTGCGCGACTGCCTCTTCCAATGCGTCATAAACCATATCACGCAGAGTTTCGTTGGGCATCGCTTCAAGGAAGCTGTTGAGGAAATCCACCATCTGCGCGGTGGAGTGGATGTTCGACAGCTGCCTGTCGAGCACATCGAGGGTCGCTTCATCCTCTATGAGCGATTCGAGCACAGCCTTTATGGTCTCTTCGGGCGAAACGTTGTCGTTCAGCAGCTCGTTTACATAACTCGTATAGTCATTTTCAAGCAATCCCGACTGGGAAACATAGTCAATATCACCAAGTGCATTTGTTAAATATGCTGAAATTGCGCTATCCGGTTGGTACTCATTACCCAAAATATCATTTTGCACTTGATTTTTTTGTTCATTTGTAGTATAATTATTTGCAGGAACGTTCTGCGGGTCTTGACGCGCCGCCTGTTGATACTCCTCACTGTCGTAGGGTATCGGCTGACCGTTCTCGTCGAGATAGCGCCTTACAGGTTCACCGTCTTCGTCAAACTGCTGTATCGGCTGACCGCTGCGGTCGAACATCTGTATCGGCTGCCCGTTGTCATCATACTGCTGTATCGGCTGACCGGCGCGGTCAAAGGTCTGTATCGGCTGACCATTGCGGTCGAACTGTTGTATGACCCTGCCGTTTTGGTCGAACATCTCCGCCGGCTGACCGTTTCTGTCCCGCTGCGGTATCGGCTGACCGTTCTCGTCGAACTGCTGTATCGGACGTCCGCTGCGGTCGAAGGTCTGCACAGGCTGACCGTTACGGTCGAACTGCTGTATCGGCTGACCGTCACGTCCGGGAGCCTGCATCTGCTGACCGCTGCGGTCAGACTGCTGCACCTGCCGCCCCTGACCGTTCCCGTCCCCGTCGTCATTTACCGCGTACTGCGGGTCGAAGGGCGCGGTAAGCGCCGCGGCCAGGGCGCTGGCGGTGGAGCTGGCGCCCAAGGGCATCCGCGTCAACACGGTCAGCCCGTCCAACATCAAGACCCCGATGCTCAGCGCCGCCGCGGATCTCGGCAAGCAGCCGCTGGGCATGGGTCTGCCGGAGCAGGTCGCGGCGCCGGTGTGCTTTCTCTTGTCTGACGCTGCGTCGTTCATCACCGGCGTCGACCTGCCAGTTGACGGCGGATACCTCGCGCAATAAGGCGGCCGACGACCCCCTTGCGCGCTGGCGGCGGTTTTTGGTATACTACGCACCTCCGCGCCCAAAGACGGGGCGGACGCGGCTGAAAACCGCGATCACAGACAAACCCAAAAGTACAGAAAAGTATTATGGCAATCAGGAAACCCACGCCTCCCCAGGCGAAGAGCGCCGCGATGGCGGAAATGCTCTCGTCCTCGGCTGACGAGGCGAAGTTCAAGACCGGTTCGGTCGTA
>CAMHBE010000249.1 GCA_946183095.1 uncultured Clostridia bacterium
TTGTATTCCCGAAATGAGCGCATACGACATTCCGCTTTCTTTTGACGCAAGCTCTATTCACCGCTCTCACAGGTCTCGTGCAGCACATATTCTTTATCCTCATCAATTATCATTATCATGCATCTTGCGGCTTCGGGGTCAAACTGTGTGTTCTTGCCCTGCTCAAGCTCGTGCTTGATGTACTGCTGAGCAAATATGTCATGGTAGCTTCTGTTGGACGACATAGCGTCATAAGCGTCGGCAACAGCGATTATCCGCGCTTCCAACGGTATATCCTCGCCGGTCTTGTGCTCGGGATAGCCCTTGCCGTCATATCGTTCATGGTGCCAGAGAGCGCCTGTCGCAAGATCAGGTCTGCTTTTAATCTCTGACAGTATGCCGTATCCGATGCCGGGGTGTGTCTTGATGACATCATATTCCTCGTCTGTCAGCTTTGCAGGCTTATTGATTATCTCATTCGGTACGCCTATCTTTCCTATGTCGTGGAGAAGACCCATATAGTAGATATTCTCACACATTTCCGCCGACAGCCCCATTTTCTCGGCAATCATGCGTGAATATTCCGCCACGCGGACGGAATGACCGTTTGTGTACTTGTCCTTCGCGTCTATCGTATGTGCCAATGCTTCCATGACCTCTACGGAAAGCGTCTTTACCTCGTCTTTCGCTTCTATCGCTTCATTTGTCGCGTTGATATTCCTGATAATGACATAGAACGCCCATATAAACAGAAAGATTATTATTGTGGAAAATATGTAAACTATAGTTGTTGACTCAAAACTCAGGTTAAAGTTTGTAAACGCAAGTGAAACGTATGTCAGATTAAATATAACAGGCGGGATCAGGAATATTTTCGTGTTTACCTCACACTTTTTATCCGTCAGTCGGGAAAGCGCTTTAATAACAAAATGATATAAAAGCCATGAAGCAATGAATAAAACAGTTGTGCTGGCGATACTTAAAACGAAAGCCGACAACGATGCTTCAAGTGTTTCGTTACTGTAGCCCCTTATTATTACAGAGAAAAATACTCCGAACATCAGATACACAAATGTCACCAGTGATCTGTTGGGCGCTTTCAGCCACTTTCCTACTAATCGCGAAAACACTAAGGTCAGGAACATATATAAAAAACTTCCTGTAATAACGTTAATTATGAGTATAGTTCCTGGATTCGTTTTTACAAAATCTCCGAGATTGAAAACAAATAAGACCGCTGTTAATGGGATGCTCATCGCAGGAAGACTCACTAAGTACAACACGAGGGGATTTGTGAATGCTGATATCAAAAACAGCCTTACCTTACCTTTTCTATTTTTCAGAAAGCACTTTTTCAATGAAAGGTAAAGCAGAACGATACACCAGAACATGAAACAGACATCATATATGTTTGCCACATTTCCTAATATTTGCGTTATTATATCCATAACAAAAGTCCTTTTATTCCTCGTTTTCCTTTATATACACAGTCAGATCGGACATCAAATCCCACTGCTCGGTGATAGGCTGTGTACATTCATAGTCTGAGTAGTATGCGGGGTTTGCGATATCGGGCGTATAGAAATCTACCGCCGAATTTGCAGGAATTGTAACGCTCTTTGTCAGCTCTTTTTCGGTGCCGGGATTCACTGTCGCTGTGACAGTTACTGACGCACTGACATTGCCTCTCTCAAAGAAGCCCTCTATTGCATTGATACACGACGGAACAGGCTCATCGTATTTGTATGTGTCTGTAAACAGCCATTCGGTCTTTCCGTCCTTCTCAATATATGACGAGGACTCTAAATATTCAAGGCTTTCAGCGTCGATGACAGCTGTGTACTTTAATGTACCGCCAGTGTATTCTACCTGCGGAAGCAGGATACTATAATAATTCTCTGTTCCTGCTTCAGTATATACCGAAGTCATACAGAGCTTACCGTCCTGAATGTACATTTCGGTGATCGTTTCGTACTCGGGGTTGTACCAATCGCCCATATCAGCGGGTACGGGCCAGAACTGATAACCGCCCTCGATCATATCCAGATAATATGTAGCGACAGGATTCCAGTCAGAGCCGATACCTACAAGCTCATATCTCACATCGGGTGAAGAAAACTCCTCATAAGCCGGCGCGCGATAGTATGTAACATTCTCGGTGAACCAGTTGTAATAAGCCTTGTATTCGCCGGGGTCAATGCCGAAATCGACCTCCATTATCATAAACCGATGGTTTTTGAATACCGCCGGTCTCTGATTTGCAGCAAATATTTTTTCCTGATACTCGTTCCACTCGCTTTCGGGAATATCCACACGGTCTGACTTAACGGCGGGAGCTTCTGTCTCGGCGGCAGTCGTTGTGGTTGTTGTTTCTGCGGCTGTGGTCGTTGTCTGCTCGGTTGTCTGTGCAGCCGCAGTCGTCTCCGGTGCGGAAGCAGGAGCAGGTGCTGACGTACCACAAGAGGACAATGCCGTAAGCGACATTATCCCCGCGATCATCAATGCTGTTTTGTTGTTCTTCATAGTTTTTGTCTTCTTTACGTTCATTACTTTTTCTTTCCTTTCAAATTTATTTTATTGCTGCCGGCTTTCGCTGCCGAGATACCTCACGCAGAGCATCGTTATGTCGTCCGATTGCTCGGCGCCGTCCGTGAACTTCCGGACGTCTGCGATAACGGCATCACACACCGGCTCGGCGATACCGTTTTCCTCGGACGGCGCAGGATAATTCTCGCCGAAGGACAGCAGTTTTACCAGCCTGTCCTCGCCGTACTGCTCCTCGTCCTTGTCCATAGCCTCGGTAACGCCGTCCGTATAAAGGTACAGCATATCGCCCTTTTCGAGCTGCAAGGTAAGTTCCTTATACCGCACCCCGTCCATTCCGGCAAGCATAAGACCGGGCTTTAATATCACATACTCCGCCTTTCCGCCGCGGATAAGTACGGGCGGATTGTGTCCCGCGTTCGCCACGCGCACAAGTCCGGTTTTCAGATCGAGATACCCCAGCCACGCGGTCACGAACATCTCCGCTTCATTGCCCTCGCAGAGTTTTTCGTTTGCCCTCGTGAACACCTCGGCGGGCGGCATACCGTTTTCGGCAAGGCTTTTTATCGTGGATTTTGCTGTCATCATGAACATAGCACCGGGTATGCTCTTACCGGAAACATCAGCAATAAGAAATCCAAGTGTGTTATCATCGATCATATAGAAATCGTAGAAATCTCCGCCGACTTCCTTCGCCGCGTTCATGCTTGCGAACAGCTCAAACTCCTTATGCTCCGGAAACGGCGGGAACACGGACGGGAGCGCGGAGCTCTGTATATTTTTCGCGATGCTGAGGTCGGCTTCTCTGAGCGCTTCGTTGCGCGCCATTTCGGCGGCAAGATCTTTTGCTTCTATCGCTTCGTTTATCGCGATTATATTCTTGATTATTATGTAGAACGCCCATATAAACAGGAAAAGAATGATACTTGTAAAAAGGGTTATAAGGAATTTTCCCGTAACATCTACATAGGGTACCATTAACAGGGAAAAGATACTATAAAATAAAATGAATATCGTCGGGGGAACAATAAACAGTCCCTTGTTCAGCTTTCGCTTCCGGTCTGTAAGCGCAGCAAGCGCTCTGATGTCAAAAAGATACAAAAGAATACTTTCGGTGAATGTGATAAGTTCGCCGGCAAAGTATATGATGTTGTCCGTTAGCTGTTCGGACTCTTCTATTGCACTATCAACTGAGATC
>CAMHBE010000250.1 GCA_946183095.1 uncultured Clostridia bacterium
TGTTTATTGTGCATATTGATATAATATAATAAAGTATGGTATAATCTAAAAGAGTATATATTGAGTTATTGCAGACCCATAATATCATATATGTGAGGAGAATGAAATTGAGCGTTACGATCAAAGATGTTGCAAAAGCCGCCAATGTCTCGGTAGCAACTGTCTCACGAGTTCTTAACAAAAAATCGAATGTTTCAGATGAAGCGGTGGATGCTGTCAATGAGGCAGTCAAAAAGCTCGGCTACAGCCCGAACTTCCTTGGCAGAGACCTCCGTAAAAGCGAGACCCGCCGCATCCTTGCCATAATCGCGTCCACCGAGCAGAGCTTTTATTCCGAAGTGCTGCGAGGTATGGAAGAAGCCGCCGCCGTAAGGGGCTACGATGTGCTCATCGCGACAACAAGAGATGACCCCGATCATGAGATGCACCTTCTCGGGATGCTGTTCTCACATTCCGTGGACGGTGCGGTGCTGCTCGGTCCTAAGCTCGACGCGGCAACGATATCGGGGCTTGCGGAACACAACAATATAGCGATGTGTCTCGAACGTCTCGACGACTGCAATGTACTGACTGTAACGATAGATAACGTGAAAGCCGGCAGGGATGCCACCGAATACCTGATAAACAAGGGAAGAAAGCGCATCGGACTGCTGACAACGCTGCAGCGAAGCCAGTCCTCCATAGACCGTGAAGCCGGCTACAGACAGGCTCTCGAACAGAATGGTATCGGTTTCGACGAAAGGCTCGTGTATCACGGCAGCTACGAGGCGGAATCCGGCACACGGGGCTGCGAGGAGCTCATGAGACTTGCCGACCCGCCCGACGCGATATTTGCCATATCCGATATGCTGGCGATCGGCGCTATGAACCATGCGATCAACGTCGGTATAGATATCGGGAAAGATGTGCTGTTTTTCGGCTTTGATGATATACAGTATTCCCACATCTTTGTGCCGCATCTTTCCACCGTGCGTCAGCCTTGCTTCATGCAGGGAAAGCTGGTGGTCGAAAAGCTGATAGAGAACATGAAGTCGGAGACCCCGGACAGATCGTTGTATATGCTCCCGCACAGCCTTATACTTCGTGAAACGACAGGCGACGGCGGCAGATAATTATCGGAGAAACAGATGGATACGATAAATAATAAGATAAAATTCATGACAGCAGGTGACCCCGAAAAGTGGGAAAGCTCCTGTCTGCCTATAGGCAACGGATATATGGGTGCAACGTTCTTCGGCGGTATCGCGCAGGAGCGTGTCGTGCTCAACGAAAAGACCTTGTGGATAGGCGGTCCCTCACCGAGCCGACCTGACTATGACGGCGGCAACCGCAAAGGTGCTTACAAGTCAGTGAAAAAGGTGCAGGAGCTGCTTGCGGCAGGGAAGTATGACGAAGCACTCGCTCTGCTGCCCGACCTTACCTGTGAGACCGGTGACGGATTCGGCGCGTATCAGTGCCTTTGCAACGCGGTATTTGATTTCCCTGATATCGACGTGAGCAATGTCACCGGCTACGAGCGCTGTCTCGACCTTGATAAGTCCCTCTACACCTGTAATTTCACGCACAAAGGGGTGAGATATGCAAGGGAAGCCTTTGCATCATACCCGGCAAGAGCGGTCGTGATGCGTTTTGCGGCAGACAAAAAAGGCTGCCTGCATTTTGTGATGTCGCTCGCGAATACACAGGAAGGCTGCACCATATCGGCAAACGGCAAGCGCCTGATTTACAAGGGCAGCCTTAAAGATAACGGGCTGCGTTACCGCGCTGTGTTTGAACTGCGGACAGACGGCGGTGTAATTACATCCGCGGGCGACCGTATCACCGTCAGGAACGCTTCTTCCGCTGTTCTGTATTTTACGGCAGTCACCGATTATTCCGACAGATATCCGACCTACAGAAACGGCGCAGATCTGCGGAAACAGGCGGACATTATAATAAAGAAGTGCCTTGCGCAAGGCTTTTACAGGCTGTATGACCGTCATCTCAGAGACTATGGCAGACTGTATAACAGAGCAAAACTCTCGCTGAACGGTGTGAGCGGGGAAGTGCCCGACACTGAAACTCTGCTCGAACGATATAAAGCCGGTGACATGACCGCCGCCGCGCAGCTTGAACCGCTGTATTTCCAGTACGGACGCTATCTGCTTATTTCCTCCTCCCGCGAGGGTTCACTCCCCGCGAATTTACAGGGCGTTTGGAACGAGAGCAATATGCCGCCGTGGTGCTGTGATTACCACATCAATGTCAATTTACAGATGAACTACTGGGGCGCGTTCAACACAAACCTTGCCGAGACCGCAGAGCCGCTGGTGCGCTTCCTTGACAGTCTGCGGAAACCGGGGCGCGTCACGGCGCGGGAATACTACAACATTGCAAGTGACAGCGAGCATCCCGAAAACGGCTGGATAGCGCATACTCAGTCAACGCCCTTCGGTTGGACATCCCCCGGCTGGGATTTCTACTGGGGCTGGTCAACTGCGGCTGTTGCGTGGCTGATGCTCAATATATACGATCATTACGCTTTTACCGGCGACATTGGCTTCATGCGTGAGCGCATCTACCCGATTATGAAAGAAGCCGCACGCTTCTATACGCAATGGCTGATATGGGACGAGAAACAGCAAAGGCTTGTTTCCTCGCCGACATATTCTCCAGAGCACGGTCCCGTCACGATAGGGAACACCTACGAGCAGTCGCTTATTTCGGAGTTTTATGAGTGTTTTCTGAACCTGACCGTTAAGAATTACAACAGGGAAGACGATGCTCTTATCAAGAAGACGGAGGAACAGCTTGAACTGTTGAAGCCTTTTTCGGTAAGCAGGACCGGGCTGCTGAAAGAGTGGTACGAGGAGGACGAACCGGACTTCGACCGCTCGAAGATACAGAAGAATCACCGTCATCTCTCCCACCTCATGAGCCTGTACCCGGGAAACCTGATAAACCGCAGCACCCCGGAGCTTATGAAGGCTGCTGTCGCTGCGATGAACGACCGCGGCTGGAGAGTTCAGGGCGACGAAAGCGGCGCCATCCACAGGCTGGGCGAGAGCGTATAAACTCAATCTCTGGGCAAGAACAGGCGACGGCGACAGGGCATATAAGCTGCTGCACGGACTGCTTACCGACTGCACTTACCCGAACTTGTGGGATTTCCACCCGCCGTTCCAGATAGACGGTAACTTCGGCGGCAGTGCGGGGATAGCGGAAATGCTCTTGCAAAGCCATGAAGTCGGGATACGCGTACTTCCCGCAATACCGGAATTGTGGTCAAGCGGTGAGTTCGAAGGATTATGCGCACGCGGAGGTTTTGAGGTCTCGGCAAAGTGGGTAAACTGCAAGCCGACAGAAATACGAATAAGATCTTTGAACGGAAACTGTGTTATGCTTCATACCGATCTTGAAAAGGTCGAATGTGATGGTATGTCGGTAAAGTACTTTATTGCCGGCGGCGCTGACAGAGCGATAAATTTTAATACAGAAAAAGGAAAAACATACATAATAAGCTAAATCAATACGGAAAGAAAGGGATATTCTTATGTCCGAAAGGCTTTTTAACGACAACTGGAGCTTTATGCTGAAAGAGGTGGGCTCGGAGCTTCCTGACGCGATCGATGAGCGGGAATGGCATGATGTCGAGATACCGCACGACTGGCTCATAGGCGATACGCACAACCTGTATAAGTCGAATGACGGCTGGTACAGGAAGAATTTCACGGTAGATGA
>CAMHBE010000251.1 GCA_946183095.1 uncultured Clostridia bacterium
GAATAAGCAGAACCCCGTACTGCACAAGCAGTACGGGGATTTTGTTGCATTTGCTGTAAAAGTGATGTATAATATTGTCAATTGTTACAAAAGTGATCTTCTTCTCAAAAAGGTGACCAAAAATCCGACACTCATTCGTTTTATTATCAGAGGCGCCCCTGAAACATAAGCAGGAAAGAAGGATAGGAATGACGGAAAGCGAGCTTGACCGATATATGCGGCTGTATTACAAAAGTGTGTATGCCGTCGCTCTTTGCTGCTGCAAAAATCCGGACGATTCATACGACATAGCGCAGGAGGTCTTTCTGAAACTGTACACCTGCGGTACGTCATTCACTGATGACGAGCATATCAAGGCATGGCTGCTGCGGTGCGCGGTAAACAAAAGCATAGATCATGTGAGATCGCATTGGTACAGGTTTTCACGTCCGCTTGAAGCCGCGTCGGACATGGCAGCGGACGAGACACAGGGATCTGATCTGTTACCGATGATAATGAAGCTTGACAAGAAATACCGTGTTGCTCTTTATCTGCATTATTATGAAGAATACCCGGTGAAGGAGCTGGCGGAAATGCTCGGTATAAGCGAACAGGCTCTTCGTTCGAGACTTCGGCGCGGAAGAGACCGTCTGAAAAAAATCATCGGAAATGAAAGGAATGGGTAGAATGGATACAAAAGATATATTCAAGCAGGCGTTTTCACAGCTCGGCGGCAATTATTCCTGTCCTGACCATGAAACAGCATTCAATGATGTTTTAGAAAGGGCGAAGAATATGAAGAAAGACGATAATGTAAGGCAGATGCAGTTCACGGAGATAACTCCGGAATACATCGAGCCGAAGAAGTCGCATAAGGCAATAAGCGTAGTCGCAGGCATAGCCGGAGCAGCCGCAGTCCTCACCGGAGCGGTATTCGGGCTGAACTGGCTGAATGAGCACGGCGGGCTGAAAGAGGGCGGTATCGAAAGCATCAACGGCGCGGGGTATCATGAGGATATTACAACGCCGCTTTCGGCTGACATGCGTGAGAACGTGGATAACGCGAACATTCTCGCAACATTCGTGTATGATGATTTTACGGTAAATATCACCGGATACGACTTCGACGGTATATCGTTGAAAGTTTATTATGACACGATATTCCCCGATGACTGCACACTCTCATCGGGTGAGAGAATTGCGTCGGTACTGCCGATAATAAAATTTGCTGAGGAAAACTCATCCGAAGGCTATGGTGAGCTGATATCGGAAACGGAAAATACACAGAGCTGCATTTTCCGAGAAACACTTGAAGAATATACGGAAAGTCTGAAAGTAGATTTCAAGCCTAACAAGCAGGGCTATGCGGGCTCCGGCGGTTATCCGTACACCGTCTACGCGGATCATAAGAAGCCCGAGCCTATCGAGATTGACGCTGTCGGAAAAGCCGTGAACGGCGTTGTGCCTATGGACGAGACTATCGAGCTTGACGGTGTGAAGGTGCATTTTACGGGGTATGAATTTGATTCGGTATCTGTTAAGTTTTACTATGATATCAAAAACAATGAAAACGGGTATCGAAATTCGGTAAGACCTATAAACATCGGCAGTAAAACATTTGTACCCGGTCATGCGGGTTCATTGCATGACAATTCCGATCTGGACGATGTCCTGCACTGCTATGCGGTATTTGCGGTCGAGGGTGAGCCGCAGACAGTCCGTATTCCTTTTGGTTATGCAGTATTTCCGGAGGATTTTCCCGCCGAGCCGAGGACCGAGGAAGACGAGCTTTTCGCCGTCGTGCTGCATTTCGACGAGGAAAGCGCGCTGCGAACATTCTGGGGAAGAAATATCGCCATAGATGAAAACGGCGGTCGGGTGAAGCTCAGAGACGGATTTATCACTCCCACGCACATTATGGTTTCAGTAGAAAACAGTTTCGGCGTGCCGGACGATCAGATCGAGAAGCTTACAGCGGCAGTGAAAATGAAAGACGGAACACGTCTTGTGCCGCATCTCGACAGCTTCATCGTCGATCCCGACAGCGATACAAGGTGGCTGATCTACGAATTTGACGAGCCGATCGACATAAGCGAGGTCGAAGAGGGCTCCTTCCACAATTTCTACTTCTATGGCGAGGATTGGGAAGAAACCAAGAGAATGATAGACAATTACGAAAAGATACGCGATATAGAATCATCGCCGCTCTATACGCCCGCAGACGAATGGTTCGACTGCGACGGAAAGCGCGTTCACGTCACGGGCTACGCGTTCGATACCGTAAACCTGCGCATACGCTATGAGACCTGCTATGACTACTCCGTAAAGGGGCTTGACGCGTATTACAATGTGCCGAACAGATTCCCCAACGGCTCCGCAAGCGTTTTCGGCGGTGAAATACACGAGGAAAGAGCGGACGAGGGTATTGTCGAAATGCTTGTTACCTGCATTGCCGACGAGCCCACAGATACGCTTGAAGTGCCGTTCGGTGACAGCTACTTCACGGTAAGCTACAACAGCGTTATCCCGAGGATAGAGCGCGAGATAAACAAGGAAGTCAGCGGCAGCGTAAATTACCGTTTCGACAGGTTCGTGCTCACGCCGTACAGTCTGAGCATCATCGTGACGGACGGACCGACGGACTATGCTACAGATGAGGGTGTGGAGTTCACGCACGCGGTATCGGATTTCGAGATCGCGATAAACCTCGCGGACGGCAGCACAAGGAAAATGCGCGGACTCGGCGATGAACCTTCCGGGATAGCGATGCCGGACGGAAAGGCGTATAAGTTCTATCAGTTCCTTGACCCGATAGACATAAACGATGTTGTTACGATAACAGTCAACGGCTGTGAGATCTATAACTGCGAAAGAGCGCTTGAGATTGGTAAGGAATTCGCACTCGCGGACGGCAGCAAGGGCATTGTCAACTCGGTGCAGTATGACGGTCATGTCTGCAAGGCGGAAATGGAGCTGCGCTCGACAGACCCCGAATACTATGAGCATAAGTCATACAAATCCAAAGATGACCCGTCATACAGCATATTCCTCGGCGCTCACTCCACAATTACAAAGGAATGCGGAAGCGGAAAGATCGAAATAACCTCGGACGAGAACGGCAGCGTCATAAAATACACAAGCTTCTTTGTTCCGCTCGACAAGGACGATACGCTGAAACTGTACATCGGCGATCTTACCGATCACGTCGAGCGCCGAGCAGGCTATGTGGAAGTACCGCTTACCATTCCGAGACATGATCCGATAAAGATTGTTACAGAAAATGACGAATTCGGCAGGTGGGAGATCACGCTGTCACCTATGGGATTTGTGATCGAAAAGGACGGCAGCGACTTCTTCCTTGACCCGAAGAACACAGACTGCATTGTCGTGTTCACTGACGGAAGAGAGGAAACCCATACGATGCTATCTACCGGTCATTATGATAAGTATTCAAGCTATGAATATACGTTCGGTGTGTTTGACGCGCCGCTTGACCTTGACAATATCCAATCTGTCTCCTTGTACGGTCAGACTATCGTTCTCGGCGAGACATCAGATTAACACAGAACCCCCGTATCGCTGAAAAAGCGGTACGGGGATGTTTTCGTTCAATCTTGCTGTACTCAGAATATCAAAACAGTAATACCGAAAAAAGTCAAGTTCAACATTAACAGCCACATAAAAGCTGACCGACAAGATGCACAATAAATCGACCGCAAATTTGT
>CAMHBE010000252.1 GCA_946183095.1 uncultured Clostridia bacterium
ATCTATCCCGTGCTGTTCATTCTGTCATTTGTTGTGAACATCATCGGCGGACTTGCCATGAAATACCCCGCTGTGGATCCAAACGAGCTTTCGGTCATAGCTGTTGCCGATTTTTTCTGCGGCAGGACATGGTCGGGCGTAATGGTGTCTATAGACTACTATTACGGCTTTCTGCAAGGCATCTTTTACACACCGATAGTCTGGATAGTCAGCGATCCCGCGTATCAATACGCCGCGATGATGGTGCTCAACTCGCTGATGATAAGCTTTGTGCCGCTTATAGCGTACTCGCTGGCGTACAGGATGAAAACGGGAAAGATATGGAAATGTCTTATCATCTCGTTTGTTGCGGGCGGGTACTGCTGTTATTTTGCACACACGAAATTTGCATGGTCGGAGACTGTCTCCATTGTTATCCCGTGGGTGCTGATCTGGCTCGTTTTCAGGTCGGGGGATTGCCGCGGCAAGGCGTCCCGCTTTTTCATGTCGCTCCTCATCGGCGCTTTGAGCGGGCTTTCTTTTGCTGCTCACACAAGACTTATAGCTGTCGTTCTTGCGATATTCGTCGCTCTGCTGCTGGAACGTTTCTTCTTCGGCAAGAAGATCGTAAACTTCGGCGGGATGCTGCTTGCACTTGCGCTGACCGCACTTCCCGTTTATTCGATAACCGCCTTTATCCAGCGTAACCTTTGGTGTACGGAGGATGCGTCATTGCTGAAAAACACGTTTGCGGAATTTCTGGCTACGTTCCCGGAAAAACTGCTGAACGACGGTTTTTACCGCATGGTGGAAACTCTGAGCGCACAGCTTTATTATTTTGCTGTTACAACATGGGGACTGGGTGCGGTTGCGTTCTGTCTGTTTGCGGCAATTATAAACTCCTGCATACGTCACAAGTACAAGCATGAAGCGCAGACATACGAGAACGATCTGTCGATATATGCGTTTTTCAGCGTGTTCACAGTGCTGTTCACAATATTGTTCAGTACGCTGTATCGTTTCGGACGTGAAGATTTTACGACATATCAGGATTCGATGATGTTCGGGCGGTTTACGGACGGTGTCGTGCCTTTTGCACTCGTGTTCGTACTTGTGATGCTGTTCACGCACTCGATAAGTGTGAACAAGATACTCGGCGCATCTGCAATACTCGGACTTATCTATATCGTTTTCTTTTCCACTGCCGTACCCGTAATACTTGAATGCAGATCGACGCGTATCGCTCCGGTGCTGGGACTGTACCCGCTTCGTGTGGGAGCTGCGAGCAGGGAGCTGCTGGATTTTGACAGCTTTCTGCTTACAATGTCCATGACGTTCTGCGTTATGGGCGTTCTAATCGTTGTTATCAGCTGCACGAAGCATTATCGTTCCATAATCATCTCAACGCTGATGTCACTGCTCACGGTTTACTCGCTCGTGTTCATATCTTTCGTTTATCTGCCCATTTGTGCGTCCGAATCTATCGAGAAGAACAGGTCGGTGGTAAAGATATCGGAGAGCGTATTCGACCAGGCGGGCGCTCCTGCAGTCACCGCGTACAAGATAAGCCGTCATGACGCCCTGATGCTGCAATTCCTGAACCGTAACATCAACGTAAGGGTGACGTATGATATCGAGTCTGTACCGGAAAACAGTTTTCTCGTTGTTAAGACGAACGAGGATGTTTCCGCGCTCGAAAACAGCCGTACACCGTTCCTGCTCGCTGCGGAGAGTGATGAACTTAAACTCTATGCTTACGGCGAGAGAGCCACTGCGTATCTGCGTTCGCAGGATATCGGCGAGGAGGAGCTTGAAGCCGAGAAAGATACACTGATACCCGAAAAGACCACCGCTCCCGTCGAAGAGCCGGAGTCATCGGACGTACCCGAAACGACCGCGGTTCCCCCGGTAATAACGACTACCACCGAACGCACGCAGGTAATTACTACACGCACGATGCCTTCGGTGATAACCATGCCCGTTGACGATCTCGATGAATCAGACGAATGGGCAAGCATTGAGTGATCTGGCAGGTGAGAATATGGGAACAGAACTTTTTGATCTTTTCGGATATGACATCTATGTAAGCGGCGACCACCGTTTCGGAACTGATGCACTGCTTCTTGCACGCTTTTCTCTCCCATCCGGAAATGATAAGGTCTGCGACCTTTGCAGCGGATGCGGGATAATCCCGATGCTGTTCCACGCGCTTGGCAAGCCGCCTGCGGTGTGCTATGCTGTGGAGATACAGCGGGAGGCAGTGGAATTGCAGAAAATGACCGTGGAGAAAAACTCCTTGCAGGAGCGCATCATCCCGGTACAGGCAGACCTCACCAGGGACGAGGAGCTGTTTCAGGTCCCGCGAGGGAAAATGGAGCTTGTAACGGTCAATCCGCCGTATTATAGAGCGGGTTCGGGTGAGGAACGCCTCTCACAGGCGCAGGCAAATGCCCGCCATGAGCTGCTTTGCGACCTCGAAAGCGTTATACGCGCGGCATCGCTGCTGCTGAAATACGGCGGAGTGCTGAAAATGTGCCATATTCCTGAGCGCCTTGCGGACATAGTCTGCCTTATGCGAAAGTACGGGATAGAGCCGAAAGTGCTGCAATTCGCCCACCACCGCGATACATCGGCTAAGCCGTTTTTGCTGCTTATCAGCGGAAAATCCGGTGCAAAACCGGGACTTATCGTTGAAAAGCCGGTAACGGTCGAGGATATGGACAGAGAACTGTTCGGAGACAGATATGAACATAATGATCACAAACACTGAAAATGATATAAAGATAGTTCCGGCAGTTCCGACGGATATACCGGAAATGCTGGAGATCTACGCCTACTATGTGAAAAATACCGCCATATCCTTCGAGTATGATGTGCCGGATGAAGCTGAGTTCATGCGCAGATTTGTGACAGTCAACGAAAAATATCCGTTCCTTGCGGCAAAGCATGACGGGAAAGTGGTCGGATACGCTTACGCTCACGAGTTTATCGCAAGAGAAGCCTACAGGTTTTCGGCAGAGTCAACTATTTACATCGACAGGGAGCATCACAGGCTCGGAATCGGGAAAATGCTCTATAACGAACTTGAAAGACTGCTTATTCCTCTCGGTATAACAAATCTATACGCCTGCATAGGTGTGCCGTCGGAGGATGACGGGTATCTTACCCACAACAGCATTGATTTCCACGAACATATCGGCTTTAAGCAGGTCGGCGTGTTCCATAACTGCGGGTATAAATTTGACAGGTGGTACGATATGGTCTGGGCTGAGAAGATCATCGGAGAATACACTACAAAGAGGTAAAAATATGAAATATATGTTCAGAAGAAAGATAATTGAAGCGCTGCTGCCGAAAAAGAAAGAAGGCCTGACGAGCGGTGCGATACTCACCGCCGCAGGTGCCGCAAAGAAGGACAGAAAGCGCGTTGAGGGTGTTATTAAGGCTCTTGAGAAGGACGGCATCATCTACCACTCAAAGGGAAAGTATATCCTTAAAGGCGCGAGCCGCTATTTCAGCGGAACTGTTGTGAAAATAGCGAGAACACACGGCTTTGTGCGAAATGACAAGACCGATGAAGAACTTTTCGTCCGCGGGCGCGATCTTCTCGGTGCAGTTCCCGGCGACCGCGTTCTTGCGGTGATAACCGAGTTCAGGGACG
>CAMHBE010000253.1 GCA_946183095.1 uncultured Clostridia bacterium
GCAAGACCCGGCGTGTTCCCGCTGCTGTTCGTCAGCATGGTCGCAGCCGGTGAGGCATCCGGTAACCTCGATGTCATCATGACGCGTGTCGCCGACTTCTACCTCAACCAGAACAAGACAAACAACCAGATAAAGGGCGCCCTTACCTATCCTATGGTACTGCTCGTCCTGCTCGTCGGCGTATTCTTCGGTCTGTTCATCTTCATCATGCCGATGTTCAGACAGCTCGCCGGTGACGATCTCCCGCCCCTGTCGGCAGCAATGTTCGCGATAAGCGACTTCCTTATCCCTTACTGGTGGACGATAATCCTCGGTGTAGGCGCGATCGTGCTCGTAGTGCATTTCCTGAAAAAGTCCCCCGCATTCAAGCTCAAGTGGGATGAGATCAAGGTAAAAATGCCGAAGGTGGGTCCCCTGCTCATCATCATCTACACCGGACGTTTCGCGAGAACAATGGCTAACCTCTACGCTTCCGGACTTCAGATGGTGGACTGCATAGAGAAATCCGCAGATACGCTCAACAACCAGTACATAGCAAACCTCTTCCATTCAAGCGTTGTTGAGGACGTAAAACACGGTGAAGCTCTTTCGACCGCTATCAACAAGATAGGCGTGTTCCCCGGTATCTTCACTTCTATTATAATGGTAGGTGAGGAGTCCGGCGCGCTCGACGACATCCTCAATAAATCCGCCGATTACTACGAAGATGAATCCGCGACCGCGATACAGAAGCTCACAGGTCTTATGGAGCCTGTAATGATAATCTTCCTCGGCGTTATGATCGGTATGATCCTCGCAGGTATTTTCCCGATCCTCTACGGCGGTATGGCAAATGTCGGTCAGTAATATCCCGGAAAATCAACAAAATAATCAATAACGAGGTGCTATATGTTATCAATTGATATTACCGATAAGCAGATAAGGCTTGTCAGAGGCGCTCTTAACGGCGCAAAGATCCGTGTTCTCGAAGTCGAGACCCGTGACCTCACAGCGGGAAGCATAAGCAACGGTTACGTTACGGATATCCCTATGGTAGCGGGTGAGATAACCGATATTATTGCCACGAACAACATCAAGGACAAGGAAGCTATCGTCTGCATCAACTCCGGTTCTATCCTGTATAAGGATATGACGATCCCCAAGCCCAAGAAGATCTCCAATTCAGCCGCTATCGAGTCCATGATACTCACCACAATGGGTATCACTAAGGAGTACAACATCTCCTACTCCATAATCGGCGAAGATAAGGACGAGAACGATGCTCCCGTGCTGAAGATACTCGCAACAGCCGTACCGCAGAGAATGGTCGACGGCTACATAAGACTGTTCACCCAGCTCGGTATCAAGCTCCAGCAGATCAATGTCTCCAACAACTGTATCACTCGTCTTATCACAAATACCCCCAAGCTTGAGGCATCCATGCCCCTGATGCTCGTGCAGATAGACAACGACTTCGTAAATATCAACCTGTACGAGGACAATCAGCTCACACTTTCAAGATACGTCAGAATAGACCCCTATGATTACAACAACGACGATGACTATGTGAACCAGGCAGTATATGACAACGTGTTCCGTACATTGCAGTTCACCAACCAGCGCAAGGACGCAAAGCCCCTCAAGGAGATAATGTTCTACGGTCAGGTTAAGGACTTCATCTCCCTGTCCAATGCCGTTGCATCCTTCAACGTTCCCTCGCACATTCTCAACATACCCAACAACATCGTTACGTTCTGTGACTTCGACTTCGCGGAATACGCGAACGCAATAGGCGCATTCTTCAAGATCAGAAAGGATCTCGACCACGTCAACCTGCTCGATGCCGGCGCCGTAAAGGAAAAGAAGGGCGCAAGCAAGTTCATGATCGGTATGGGCGTTGCCGCTGTCGTTGCGGTGGCTGCCGTATTCGGCGGAAAGATCGTTTGCGACAACATCGTGAACAACATCGAGACGGAAGCAAAGAAGATCTACGATGAAGTCCACAACCCCGAGAACGATGCGAAACTCGCAGAGCTCAGAGAGAAAGAATCCATTCTCCAGAGCATCGACCAGTATGCCGGAAACCTCGAACAGGCTCAGAGACTGTATGAATTCCAGCCTCAGGGTTCGTCGGAAGTCGTGGATAAGATAAAGGAAGCACTTTCGGCAGTTGACCCGCAGGCAGTGCTCATGGATGACATCGTTATATCGGGTTACTCTGTGACCCTTGGAGTACGCTGCTACAACGAAGAGACTCCTACCAGGTTCGTAAGAGAACTCATAGACCAGGATTACTTTGAAGAGATCACATACCTCGGCTTTGAAGGCGAGGAGATCGAAGAAGACGGCGAAGACCTGAAGATCGCTGAAAAGAAGGGCGATTACAGATATTCGTTCGGGATCAGCATGAGACTCAGAGGAGGAAACGGCTATGAAATTAAATAAGGTAGAAAAGATCATTGTTGCGGTGATACTTCTGGGTGTGATCCTCGTGGGAGGCGCATTTCTGTTCATCGTACCCACATTCAGCAAAATGGATAAGGCAAACAAGACCCGCGAGGCTAACATTGCGGAGAAGCAGAACCTCGAAGCGGAACTTGCACGCCTCTCCACCATTGACGGTGAGATAACCGAGAAGAAGAACGATGCAGTCAAGTTTGAGGGTACTTTCTATCCCGACCTGACCACATACGAGTCGTCCGAGATCGCTATGGCTCTTATGAAGGAGTGCGGACTCAACGCCTATACCGTAAGCCTTACCGATATCTCGACCCGTGACCTCAACCTCGAATATTACGTTCCCGTGGACGTTGAATATCCCCTCAAGACATTTGCGCAGACAGCAAAGAATGCGGGCGATGACGCGGAAGAGGTAGTCCTCACGGAAGGTCAGTTCCTTGACGGTAAGAAGGTCTATAACATTGCGGTAAGCTCTATCCTCGATGTTACCATAACCGACGAGGAGGGCAACGTGATCGAACCTTCCAGATATTCCGAGACAATGAAGAAGGTTTATAAAGCCGCTATATGCAAATTTGCACAGGCGAACAAGACCACACAGACAGTAGCCTGCACACAGGTGACCTATGAAGTAACAGGCAAATTCAGCGATTACATGAAGTTCATCGATTATATCTACGCACAGCCCAGAGCCACCGGTATCGCTACAGTTACTATCCCTATGACCACAAAGATCGAAAGCGATAAGGACGAGGAATCTCCCACTTATTATATAGGTGAGGACGGCTCGGTATCGACCGGCAGCCAGGCTGCAAAGAAAGCTGAACAGGTGATCGTTGAACCGGACACAGAGGTTACGGAATCGGTAACACTCATATTCTTCAGCGTTGAGCCTATGCACAGTGCATCGTCCATCGACGCGGGAAGCACGAAGGTAGATGTTGGTCAGAGACCTGCCGTTTATTAAGGAGGAACGGTCATGCTAAAATTCTTTTACAGGCTTACAAGGCGCAAGGGCGTTGTGTTGTTTGCAGTTATAGCTATCATGACACTGCTTATCGCAATGGCGTCCACCGCGTACTTTACAGCAAGGAGCTCCTACAAGACCGTAGTGAGCAACTACAATTTCTCCCAGATGTACCTTGCGGCAACATCCGTTTCGGATATGATGATCGCAGCCGCGACGCA
>CAMHBE010000254.1 GCA_946183095.1 uncultured Clostridia bacterium
CTGAAAACCGCAGGGATGCGCCCGGCAGCGGCATTCATACGTTTGCCGGGTGCAGCGTCACGAACCGTGCGGTCAGTGTTTGTGCGGGTCGATCAGTTTTTCCGCGTTCCTGATAAGTTTTTCCGTCCGGTCGCACAGTGATGCGGCAGTCTCGGTGCCGAAGCTCTCCGCGAACATGAATATGCCGCGTCCCTGCTTGTCGGGGCGCAGGAATATGCGCTCACCGTTCGCTGTGAGCACAGCGCCCTCGTTTTCTTCCGGAACGGCTTTGAGCCTGCCGAGCACACGCTGCGGAGGGCAGTTCACACGTATGAAGCGGTCTGCAGATGTCGAGCGCGGCAGCATCCCGGCGATATCTGCGGGAGAAAGACAGTGTTCGTGCATATACCGCAGGCATTTCAGCGCCAGCGCGAAGCCGTCCCGCATATAAAGCTGTTCTGCCGCAAGTGTGCGCGCCTGCTCGTCGCGGTCGTTCATCGAGCTTGCAAAGTAACGCAGGATATCTCTCCCGAAAGGTGCCGTGCATTTTTCCGCCGTGTGCGGGAACGAGAAGGGAAGTGCGGTGTCATTCCCGTTTTCCGCCTCCGCTCCGCATACCGTCAGTATCACCGACATACTGTCAAGGCGGGTATCTCCGCAGGATATCTCACAGCTCGTGCCTCGTTCGGGTATCGTGACAGTGAGCTTTTCACGCCCTCCCGATACTGCTTTTGCGAAAGGCGTGCATATCGAGCGTATCAGCGGCGAACGGGATATCACGCGGACATCGTATGGCACTGTAAAGTCTGACATTCCGCGCAGATACGCTTCATAAAGGTGCAGAGATCCCGGGAACGGAGTTATCTCGCCGAAACTCTCCCACCCGGCGCTCATATATTCCCCGCGGGAAACGGCGCTTTGCAGGATGCGCTCGCGGCTGCGTTTGAGCGGCAGCAGCCCCGCCGAGTATATGAGTATTTCCGTGCGTGAGCGTGCCGTGACATACATGAGAATATCCGCGCCCAGCAGTCCGGCGGAATGCGCGAGCACGGGCAGGGGAACTTCCCCGCAGTCGTAAGAACGTCCGCCCGCGCCGGAAATACCGCAGAGAACGGCGTTCTTTATGCAGCGGGAAGCGCTGCCGTCGGCGCAGGCTGCCGCGATATATCCGTCGCTTATCTTTGCGGCGGCGCTGCCGACCCTGAAAGCGAATTCCGGGGTGAGGACGGTGTTGGTAGCGCCCGTGATCCCGTCCTCGGAAAGCGCGGGGCTGCTGTATGCGCCGTATTTCACATCGGAGGTCACTTCCGTTCCCTTTGCTATCTTCTTGTTTGCCCAGATCTTAACGCCGCTGCTGATGACGGCATTCTCTCCTATGACCGCGCCTTCTCCCGCGACCGCGTTCTCATAGACCGCCGCGCCTGCGCCTATCCTTGCGTTCGGACATATCATGCAGTCGTTGAGAGTTGCGCCCTCACCGACGAATGCGCCGTCCATGACTATCGCGCCGCTGAGCTTTGCTCCGTCGGAGATATATGCTCCCGCACCCACGACCGTACTGCCCGACGCGAGGGCTTTCGGGGAGAAGAACGCGCCCTTTGCGATGAACGCGGACGAGGAGATATGCGGATTTTCTGCATATACGGCGGTATCGCGCTCCGGCAGCGTCACGCGTATCTTTCCCGCGATAAGGTCGGCGGTGCAGCGCTTGTATGCGGGGATATCCCCGATATCGCACCAGTAGCCGCTCTCCTCATAATAGCCGAGGGTCATGCCGCGCCGAAGCATCTCCGGGAACACGTCCTTGGCAAAATCCACGGAACTGCCGCTTTCCACAAGTCCGAGAACTTCCGGAGATATCACATATATCCCGGTATTTGCGAGATCGCTGCGGCAGTTGATGAACCCGGGCTTTTCCGCAAAACCGGTCACGATGCCGTTTTCGCCGAGTATCACCCCGTATTCCCGAGGGTCGTCAACGGAACGCACAACTATCGTCGCGGCGGCTCCCGAATGCTTGTGGTGGGCGTATATCGCTGCAAGGTCGAAATCACACATCGCGTCTCCGCTGATAACAATGAAGTCGTCGTCAAAATCTGCTGCCGCCTTTCTGACACATCCCGCCGTGCCGAGCGGCTCATCCTCATAAGATACGAAGGTGCGCAGACCTCCGAAAATGCCGTCACCGAGAGCGGCGCTTATCATCTCGCCCTTGTATCTTACCGCCGCAGCCGCTTCGGTGCAGCCGTGTTTTTCGAGCAGTTCGAGTATATAAAAAAGTACAGGCTTGCCGCATATCGGGACAAGCGGTTTCGGGATGCTGCAGGTGAGCGGTCTGAGCCGAGTTCCTTCGCCTCCTGCAAGAATAACTGATCTCATAAACGGGATCTTCCTCCTTTTTGCGGAATGTCATTTTTCAGACATCCGGCATAGAATACATCGGGAGCATTTTAAGGCTCCCGAACGATATCAAATGTATTATTCCACATTCAGAGGTGATTTATTTATGAAAAATGTTATAATTCCGATAGGCTCGTACACCGCCGCAAAACGAGCCTCGCGGTATCTCGCCCGCAACGGAGTGCGCACGTCCGTGGAAAAGATAAGCTCGTCGCCTTACGGATGCGCTTTCGGTCTCCGCACGGACGCTCCCGTTTCTTATGTCTGCGAAATGCTTGAGGATATCGGCATCCGCTGCGGCGGCTCGATGCCCGTCCCGCCTCCGGGATCTCCGAGACCTCCGAGAAGAAGATAGTTCGGCGGAATTTCTCGTTCGCGAAAGTCGGGCTTGTCTGTATCCGACCTGCGGCAGCCCGACGAACCGCTGTATGATTTTTATAGTATAACAGAAAGGAGGGAACACAGTTGATATATTTTGACAACGCGGCAACTACCTACCCGAAGCCGCCTGCTGTCATTGCCGCAATGTCCCGTGCGCTCGTCCGCTACGGTGCAAATCCCGGGCGGGCGGGTCACGCCATGTCGCTGGAGACTGCCGAAGCTGTGTACGATGCGCGGGAAAAATGTGCGGAGATGTTCGGCGCGAAGGTGGAGAACACCGTGTTCATGCCGAACTGCACATTTGCGCTCAATACGGCTCTGAAGGGCGTACTTACCGAAAATTCCCACGCCGTCGCAAGCGATATCGAACACAACGCCGTGCTGCGTCCGCTGTTCGCGCTGTCGAAGAGCAGCGGGGTGTCGTACTCGTTCGCACAGACGGGTGATGATGATGAGACCGCAGCGAATTTCGGGAAACTGATAAATCGACGCACCAAAGCGGTGATATGCACGCTGGCGGGAAACGTTACCGGTCGTATAATGCCCGTAAAACGCATAGCGGAGATATGCCGCAGACACGGGATATGCTTCATAGTCGATGCGGCGCAGGGCGCGGGAGTTCTGCCGATAAAGCTGTCGGACGGCGTGAACATCATCTGTGCGGCAGGGCATAAGGGTCTGTACGGACCCATGGGAACGGGACTGCTGATAACAGACGGCAAATACCGCCTGAAAACTCTGGTGGAGGGCGGGACCGGGAGTATGTCGAAAGAACCCGAACAGCCTGAGATGCTCCCCGACAGGTTCGAGAGCGGCACTATCAACACTGCCGGTGCGATATCCCTCGGCGCGGGGG
>CAMHBE010000255.1 GCA_946183095.1 uncultured Clostridia bacterium
ATAATACACTGGAACTTTAACCACTTTGTCGTGCTCAACGGATTCAAGGGCAGGTACGCATACATAAACGACCCGGCACGCGGTTTTGTCAAGGTCACTATGGAGGAGTTCGAGAGAGCGTTCACCGGAATATCTATCGTTCCGGTACCCGGTGAGAATTTCACGCCGAGCGGGAAAAAAAAAAGCACACTCGAATTTGCCAGAAAACGGCTTATCGGATCCGGCGCGGCAGTTGCCTTTGTTATGCTCACAAGCGTTATCGCCTACCTGTTCGGCGTTATAAATCCCGTAATGTCACAGATATTCATTGACAGACTTCTCACCGGACAGAACAGGGATTGGCTGTATCCGTTCATTGCAGTGCTTATAGGGCTTGGGATCCTGCAGATCGCGGTATCGTGGGTACAGGCGATATATACTCTGAAAATAAACGGCAAAATGTCTGTTCTCGGAAGCATCACATATATGTGGAAGATCCTGCGTATGCCTATGGAGTTCTTTTCACAGCGCATGGCGGGCGATATTCAGCAACGGCATGAAACAAACGCCGCCATCGCGGAAACTCTCGTCAATACGCTCGCCCCTCTCCTGCTCGATTCGATAATGATGATATTCTATCTTGTCCTTATGCTGAGGCAGAACCTTATTCTTACCGCTGTCGGCATTGCCACGCTTGCGCTCAACATAGTTATGTCGCGTATAATCTCCGAAAAGCGCATCAACATAACCCGTGTTCTCCAGCGTGACAGCGGAAAGCTTGTATCAACCACCGTTTCCGGCATCGAAATGGTTGAAACTATCAAGGCGAGCGGAGCCGAGGAAGGATTTTTCCGCAAATGGGCAGGTTATCAGGCTTCCATTAACGCACAGTCGGTAAAATCGGCTAAAACCGAGCAGCTTCTCGGCGTGATTCCTATGTTTTTCGGGACTCTCGCCAATTACGCGGTGCTTGTCCTCGGAATATGGAGCATTATGCAGGGCGAGTTCACTCTCGGCGCATTACAGATGTTTCAGGGATTTTTAGGCTCGTTTATGACACCGGCAATGACGTTTGTGAGCGCCGGTCAGACGCTTCAGGAGATGCGTACTCAAATGGAGCGGGTAGAGGACGTTATGGAGTATCCCGACGACCCGAACGCCGATGAAAACATAAACGCCGCGGATCAGAGCATGGAAAAGCTCCTGGGCGGTGTGGAGCTGAAAAATATCACATTTGGTTATTCAAAGCTTGCCGAACCGCTTATCGAGGATTTCTCCATGACGCTGAAGCCCGGCAGCAGAGTTGCGTTCGTGGGGGCTTCCGGCTGCGGAAAATCCACATTGGCAAAGCTTATCTCCGGATTATATGAGCCATGGAGCGGCGAGATACTTTTCGACGGCAAGGGTCGCAAGGAATATCCGAGAGCGGTTATGACAGGCTCGATAGCTGTCGTTGATCAGGATATAACACTGTTTGAGGACACTATCGCCAATAATATCAAGATGTGGAACGAGAGCATCGAGGACTTTGAGATGATCCTTGCCGCCCGCGACGCGCAGATACATGATGATATAATGCAGCGCGACGGCGGTTATCAGTACAGGCTCACTTCCGGCGGGCGTGACCTTTCCGGCGGTCAGAGACAGCGCCTTGAAATAGCGAGAGTGCTTGCGCAGGATCCATTGATAATCATTCTTGATGAAGCTACCTCGGCTCTTGACGCAAAAACGGAATATGATGTCGTCAAGGCTATAAAGGATCGCGGCATCACCTGTATCGTCATAGCTCATCGGCTTTCCACAATCCGCGACTGTGACGAGATAATCGTTCTTGAGCACGGGAAAGTGGCAGAACGCGGTACTCATGATGAACTTATGAAGCTCGGCGGAGCTTATACCGAATTGGTCACAAACGAATAAAGGGGGAAGCGTTTTGGGTTGGTTTGAAAAACAGATAAAGCAAAGTGCCGATCTCGACCAGCAGACTTTCGAGGATTCCCTGTTCCGCGTCGCCGGAGTCATAATTGGAAAAGACAGCGCCGCCGCGCTCGGTGCTTCACGGTATAACGCAGAGAAGGCGATAGATGATATTCTCCGGTATTACAGATTTAAGGCTGTGAAGATACCAAAAAACATCAATAGCTATGAGGCGCAGCTCGATTATTGTCTGCGCCCTTACGGAATGATGAAGCGTGACATAGTGCTTGAGGACGGCTGGTATAGGGACGCTTACGGTCCTGTTCTCGGAAAGATGAAGGAAAGCGGCGAGCAGGTCGCACTTCTGCCCGGGAAGATACGCGGCTATTATTTCAAGGACGTGAAAACAGGCAGACGTGTGAAGCTGAACCCGCGGACAGAAAAGCTTCTGGAGCGGGAGGCTTATTGTTTCTACAAGCCGCTGCCGCAGCGTAAGATAGGAGTACGCGACCTTCTTATGTACATGAAAAGCTGTGTTAATACTACCGATGTCGCCTTCACGGTCATTGCAACGCTGGCACTGGTGCTTGTCGGCAAGCTGATACCGCACATCACACAGGCACTGACGGGTCCCGTTCTTGCGAACGGAAGCGCAGGTATGCTGATTGCATCTGCGGTATGCCTGTTCTGCACCGCGCTTTCGTCGCAGCTCATAAGCTCTGTAAAGGGTATGATCATGAGCCGTATCCAGACAAAGACGAGCCTCGGCATACAGTCATCTATGATGATGAGGATAATGTCGCTTCCCGCGCCGTTCTTCCGAGATTACAGCGCCGGTGAGCTCATGAGCCGTTCCGGCGCGGTCGATCAGCTTTGCAGCCTTCTGCTCGGTATGATAATGTCAACGGGACTTACTTCGCTGATGTCGCTTTTGTACATAACCGATATTTTCAGCTTCGCACCGGCGCTCGTTGTTCCCTCGCTGCTGATAATACTGACGACCGTGGCATTCAGCGCTGCATCATCTTTCGTTCAGATACGCATATCGAAAAAGATGATGGAGCAATCCGCAAAGGAAACGGGTATGTCTTACTCCATGATAACGGGAATACAGAAGATAAAGCTTGCGGGAGCGGAGAAGAGAATGTTCTCACGCTGGCTGAACCTATATTCCGAGGGCGCGGAGCTTGCATACGATCCGCCGATGTTCATAAAAATAAACGCGGTCATCAATACGGCGATAAGCCTTGTATCAACGATAATACTGTACTTTATGGCAGTGGAGAGCGGTGTCGATCAGTCGTCATACTACGCCTTCACTGCGGCGTACGGTGCGGTCATGGGAGCGTTTTCGTCACTTGCGGGTATAGCTTTATCGGCGGGAAAGATAAAACCGATACTCGATATGGCTGAACCTTTCCTTGAAACGGAGCCGGAGACCTCCGACGGCAGGGAGATCGTGACAAGGATATCCGGCGGCATTGAACTTAATAACGTTTATTTCCGCTACAAGGAGAACACGCCGTACATTGTGAACAATATGTCGCTTAAAATAAAACCCGGCGAGTATGTTGCCATAGTCGGAAAGACCGGCTGCGGAAAATCGACGCTGATGCGTCTGCTGCTGGGATTTGAAAAGCCCGAAAAAGGCGCAGTATACTATGACGGCAGAGACATAAACAGCCTCGATCTCGGTTCGCTTCGCCGGAAGATAGGCAC
>CAMHBE010000256.1 GCA_946183095.1 uncultured Clostridia bacterium
TTCGTATTGGAGCGTGTTTGTTTTATATGAAAGTCAAAGTAAAACTTATCATCATCGCTGCGATCCTCCTTGTGGTCACAGTTGCGGCTTTCGGTCTCTTTATGAGTTTCCAGCTTTCCGGAGTCGAAAAATCACAGTTCGAGAATTACCTTACCGATCTGTCCGTGAACGGCGCGGAAAGTCTCGATAACTACCTCCGGAGCATCAAGGTGAGGTATGATACCATTGCCGGTCTGCCTGCAATACAGGAATTTACGGCAGGGAAGTACAAATCCGCTTCCGCCGCGGAATCTGACGCATCCTATAAAGCTGCTTACGATGCTCTCAACGACCTCGTGCAGTCCGGTACGCTGCTCAGTGCCGTTATCTATGACAACAGTGAGAGCTATCTCCTCAAATGCGGTGTCAGTGACAAGATCACCAGTGCAAACGGTATTTGCAGCGTGAACGCTCCCGACGATGTACCGATGTTCTTCGCGGCGGAAAAGAGCACCTCCTGCGGACTTTCCATGAAGTCGAAGGTGAACAACTACAACGTCGGCCTCGTATTCTATCAGTATGATTCAAACAATCCATCAAAGGAAGGCCGCGGCGTTGC
The DNA here is from genome assembly GCA_946183095.1 of uncultured Clostridia bacterium. Lineage (GTDB taxonomy): Bacteria > Bacillota > Clostridia > Oscillospirales > Ruminococcaceae > Ruminiclostridium_E. Next base: position 599 of record CAMHBE010000256.1, read on the forward strand.
TAATATCATCGGTCAGTCCGGCGGTTTCCTGTTCGTTGTCGATCCCGAGGGCGCTATCATGACCAACGCGCAGACATACGGCGGCAATATCAACGCTGCAGGTGAGATGATAAGCATTTCCACCAATTATAAGCAGTACATCGACAGCGCTGTGAAAGAACCGTCCGCACCCGTTATCGTAGGCGATGAAACGGCAGTTGTTACCGCTACCGGCAGCAATTGGAAAGTTATCTCCAACGCTTCGACAACAAAGAGCAGAGTGTTCTCTTCCAACGCGTCCAACGCTATCGCAGGTATCAGCATCGCAATGGTGGTTATCTGCCTTGTGGCGGTCATTATACTTATAATTTCAGTTACCAAACCGCTCTATAAAATACAGGAAACACTGCTCAAGATCAGCAGGGGCGACCATGAAGCCCGTGTCGATATCATGTCGAGAAACGAGTACGGCGATATCGCACGAGTGTTCAATGATATCGTTGATAACATCATCGTCAGCGAATCCCGTTACAGGACTATCATTGATATGTCCGACAACATCATCTTTGAATGGAACCTCACCACCAAGGAAGTCACATTCTCCAACAACTTCAATAAGAAGTTCAGCTACCGTGCGCCTTCCGAGCACTTTGCGGACAGCTTCCTCATCAAGTGCAAGGTTCATCCCGAGGATTCGGAGAGATATACTGCCGACCTTCAGAAACTCGAAAGAGGCGAGAACTTCAAGCACAACGAATACCGCATCAAGAACATCTACGGCGACTATATATGGGTGCTGATGCGTACTTCGTCCATTGTTGACGCAGAGGGCAAGACCGTTAAGATAGTCGGCGTTATCGTGGATATCGACCGCGCTAAGAAGAGCGAGAACATCCTTACCGCACGGGCATCCTTCGACTCCCTCACAAACGTATTCAACCGTGAAACTATCGAAGTTGCGATAAACAATGAGATAGAGCTTATCGCGGCAAGAAAGACAGAGTTCGCTATCCTGTTCGTCGATATCGACGACTTCAAGTTCTACAATGACCAGTACAGCCACGCTACCGGTGACCAGGTACTTCGCTTCACAGCGACCACAATCAAGAACGCGGTAGGCGACAAGGGTATGGTCGGACGTTACGGCGGCGATGAATTCATCGTGTGCATAAAAGAAGCAGACATAAACGATCCCGCACTGGTAGCCGAGCAGATACTCAAGACTCTTAAAGAAGGTTTTGACAGCGATTCCGGCGATCACCTGACTGTCAATGTTTCTATCGGTATCTCCGTTATCAAGGATAACACAAAACGTGTTGAGGAGATCATCGGTCAGGCGGATGACGCAATGTACAAGATCAAGAAGTCCGGTAAGTCCAACTTTGGTTTCCTTGAATCATGAGCGTGACCGCATAAAAAGGTCATATCCCGATATAATGTCATTTCGGTGCAGCGGGAATACGTCGCTGCACCTGCTATATCGATATACTGAAAGAGTATTTTTCGATGCTCTTTTTTTCTGTTCCGAAAACGACAAAGCATGATGTACGCTGAAATAATATATTTTGTTTGCTTTTTATACAATATATTGTTCAAGGCGACAAATAATATTGGCATTTTTACTAATTATTGACATAATAGGTTTTATTGTTTTAAAATGTATGTTATAATATACATTGTATGAATTTGCGGTATTTCCGGATCTTTATGCAAATAATCATCTGAAAAGGAAGGAAAACACATGAACAAAAGATTTAAAAGAACGATCAGTGCTGTGATAGCAAGTGCAGTAATGCTCACTGCGATGACAGGTACACAGGTATTCGCCTCGGCGGACGGTACATCTGTTACCGCGACAGCAACAGCCGAAAAGACCTACAAGGTCACAAGCAAGAGCGTAAACACTTATTTTTATGAGTACAACGATCAGAAAAATAAGACAAAGCTCTACTTCATAAACGGAGTCAACGATGTTCCTTATATGGAGATCAACGATATGGCAGAGTACCTGGTAGGACTGATGCAAATAAACGGGCGCACGACCTATGATCTGAAAGTGGAAAAAGACGGCGACGAGGTTACTCTCACAAGAGAGACCGGATATATGGCAACTATCAACTTTGCTGATGACTCCATTTTCTTCTGGGATTTTGACGGCTTCATAACAGCGGAAAGCAAGACCCTGGTAGATGTTATCAACACGATCTGGGATTCTTCCGATGAAGTTTCCGGGATAAAGACGATCAAATCTACCGAACGCTACGGCACCCCCGTTACCATGAACGCGGCAGATTACGGCATAGATTTTGTTCGTAATGGAGACAAGTATTACATACCCGTTCAGACCTTCTCCGATATTTTCCTGACGCCTGCCGGAGCAGGAGTAATTCTCTATAACGGAAGATCTCTCATATTCTGCCGGGGAAAACTACAGGAGTTTTATGCCGACGGCAAATTAACCAAGCTCGGACAGGTGTATTACGGAAAGAACGGCAAGTACGCGACCAATAAGATAAGTAAGGAACTTGCGGAGTTCAGTGCGGCTGAATTCTGCTTTGCAATGGATAATCTTTATGGATTGAGAGAAAAGCACAGTATAGACAACTTCGGAACACTTTTACTGCAGAGAGAGTCCGGTTACAAGCTGTTTTCGACTAAATCAAAGACAATAGACAAAGAACTTCACTCAATAGTTACCGATGTACTCGACGACAATCACAGCGCATACGTTTTAAGCTCCTATGCTTCCGGCATTGATTACACATCGAAACTTGCGGAAAAATACGGCGGCGGACGTGCGGACGAGTTATACATGGAACGTATCATCAAACTTATGAGAAAGAGAGCGGAATATTATCCCGAAGGTGTTCCTTCTTACGAAGAGGTAGGAGATACGGCATATATTACGTTTGACCAGTTCTCAGTTGATGTGGAAGAGTGCGCAAAACTTGATTACAATGATACGAGTACCATTGCGGGTACTTTCGGCGCGATCTCTTATGCGGTCAACAAGATAAACCGCAAGGACA
>CAMHBE010000257.1 GCA_946183095.1 uncultured Clostridia bacterium
CATAAAAGAGTGATATAATTAAACAGAGCATATTTAGTGCATTTTGTCAGCTTTTTTACCGAAATATTGTGGTTCGGGAGGAATATATGATGTATCATAACCAAGCAAAAAATGTCGGAAAATGCCGGAAGATCGCCGCGTGTATCTGCGCTGTACTTCTGGCAGTCTCTTCCACTGCCGGCAGCGGTCTGTTCGGCTTGCCGCCGCTCGGTATTACAGCAAGCGCAGCAGAAATATATGTCGGGGATTATACCGTTGACTACGACAATCTCACCGGCACCGCGACAATAACAAACTATAACGGCGTTTCCACAAACGTCGAGGATATCCCCGAATATGTCACCGGCTCAGACGGCTTAAGATATAAAGTTACCGCAGTCGGCTACGGTGCATTCGCTTCAAAAAGCAACATTCGCGCCGTAACGATACCCGACACCGTTATTACAATAGATGAACGTGCGTTCAGCGGCTGCTCAAATCTCCGGTCCGTTGTTTTGCCGGAGGGTCTGCGCACTGTCGGCGACTACGCTTTCAACAACTGTTCATCGCTCACTACCGTCAACCTCCCCTCTGCCATAAAAACTATCGGCGCTTATGCTTTCAACAAATGCACTTCACTCGATACGATATCGATCAACTCGTCGGCATACTGCTCGATAGGCGCTTACGCATTCTCCGGCTGCTCGTCCCTGACATCCATAGGAGGCATCACCTCCGCAGGAATAATACCCTCCTGCATCGCAAGCATCGAACTCACAGCTTTCAACGGCTGTTCCTCGCTCAGTGAGATCAGTCTGCCGGAAGGTGTCGGCACTATACAGGCGCAGTATTTCCTCGACTGTTCGAGCCTTACCGCGATCACCATTCCCGCCGATACAAATGTACAGTCGCTGCCCGTTGATTTTCTTGCAAAAGAAAACGCAATTATATATGGATTTGCAGGCTCCTCCGCAGAAACATACGCCCTCGCGAACGACGTGAGATTCATGTACGCGGAATATTCCACACCTACCACCTCGCTCGATGCTCCCGTGCTCACCGGTCAGTCTATAACCGGTATGGGCGCAAGGCTTACATGGAAGGCTGTCAGCGGTGCAGCTTCTTATGACGTTTATCGCTATACGGGAACAAGCTCCGCCGATACTTACATAAAGACGGTGACAGCACCTTCACTTACCTGTACAGACTATCCGCAGGACAGCGGAACTTACAGATACTATGTCATTGCAAAAAGAGGAACGACAAGCTCCCCGCGCAGCAATATCGTTACCGTCACGGTAACATCGTCGTCAGTCACGGACACGGTAACGCTCAGCGGAAAAGTGTCGGGCTTCGGCGAGATAGCGTCCTTTGAGGAGCTGTATCTCGAACTGCTCGATGCCGACGGCGATGTTGTGGACTCCACCACCAGTGACAGCGGCTCTTATACTTTCTATGATATCGAGGACTACAGCGATTATAAACTTGTGGTAAAAATGTCAGGCTGCCCGATCCGCACATACCCGATAAAGGCACGCGGCGTTGACCTGCACCAGAACGCAGTGGTAAGGAGATACGGCGACGCGAATGGAAACGGAAGGATAGAGGTTGAGGACGCGACGCTCATTTTACGCTACGACGCGGGTTATACATCCGCACTCAGCAAAGCGGATGCCTACACGCTTTCCGCACTTAGCCTTTTCGGAGAGAGCAAGCCCACGGCAAAGGATGCAACGCAGATACTCAGATATCTTGTAGAGCGTTCGTCAAGATTTGATAGTCTTTTGTGATACAAGAAGGTGATATGAAATGCTCAGAAAGCTGATAAAACTCCTGCCGATGCTTGTTATCCCGGCTGTGATGCTGATGATGTCGCTTATATGTTCGGCGGACAGTTACTCCGGCTTATCCGTATCGTCGTCGCTCATCACCCCCGATGATACTTTCAATGTCACGGTAAAGGTCCCGCCTGTGAACGCATACGCCGACAGCGCTTCGGTAAAAGTTACATTTGACAGCGATTATTTCAGTGTGGTTAGCTGGAACCCGAAGCTCCCCGACAGCAAGAATGTCGTAAGCAATTACGGCGACGGTTTTTTTGCAGTCTCGGCAGCAGGTGATTCCCGCAATATCGACCTTACCGAAGGTCTTACACTTACCGCCACGCTGAAAGTCAGAACGGGCGTAAAGAGCGGCAGCTCCGTTATCAGTCTCGAAAAACACAGCTTCTCGTATTACGATGAAGATACAAATGATATCGTCGAGCTGTGGGAAGATAACGATGTGACATTCGATTCCGCAAGCATCGAGATAACAAGCGAGGAGAGCGGGATCGGGACTTCAAGATACAGCGTTGACTACGGAGAACGGTTCACAGTGAACATATATGTTCCCCCGCTGGACTATGCCGATTCGGCATCCATAAGGGTAGATTATGATGGATCCGCATTCTACCTCAAAAGCTGGGATCCCGACATACCGGGTGTTACCGCAAACTCAGGCAATGGTTTTTTCAGTGCTTCTGCCGCAAACTCAACGCCGGATATCGACCTGCGCAGCGGTCTTACGCTCAAAGCCACATTTGAGGTACGAAACGGTGCATCTTCCGGCACGCACAAATTCAGGCTGACTAAGAGCAGCTTCTCGTATTATGACGAGGAAACGGGAGATGCTGTGGAACTGTGGGCTCCCACGAAAAAGGAAGCAACTATTACCGTAAATTCCCCCTACATTACGACTACCACCACAACAACCACATATCCGAGAGTGACACCTTACACCGGGTGGGTCACAAATGTTACTACAAGCAGGCATACTACCGCTTCTTCGACTGTCCGCACATCCTCAACTACGCAGGAGACAGAATGGCTGACGGATGATACGACCGACAGGACGCGCGATACCACGATACCTCCGGACGACGATCCGGACGACGGGGATTACCCCGACGATACCACGCAGTTACCGCCCGATCCGGAGAAAAACAGGGATAACATAAAGCTCGCGGTGGATTCAAAACTTACCGGACTGCCAAAAAGCAAGCTCAGCGTCGGCACCAAGTACAGATTTTTCCCCACCAGCACAGTTATCACACTTGAAAACACGACTGAAGCCGAACGCTGTGCGCAGTCCGCGATAAGGGGCATTGACCTTGCCGACCACCCCTACTATTCGTTCGATATCAGCCTTTACGGCATGACAAACGGACGACCCGTGCAGCTTGTCGGGAACGACGCATACATAGAATTTCTGATGCCCGTACCGACCGCAATGCTCAAAAGCGGCGCGAACATAGATGTTTACCACATCGAAAACGGCTACCCCGAACGTATAAGAAGCAGCATCGAGAAGATCGGAAACGACTACAAGATACGTTTTACCGCCACCGACTTTTCACCGTATATGCTCATAGATACCGTTAACGAGAACCTTGTCACCGAACGAGATACACCGCACGACGGCGCTCTTAACCCGAATACGGGCGTTGCCGCTGCAATTGCCGTACCTGCCGCACTTACAGGCTGCGTACTTCTCGCAAGAAACAGCAAACGCAGAAAGCGCGCACGCAGGGCAGTAGATTCCGACGACGATACGCAGAAGAGAAAAAAGAAATAAAAAAATAAG
>CAMHBE010000258.1 GCA_946183095.1 uncultured Clostridia bacterium
GCGAAAAAGTCATGGTAGAGATCGATTGACAAGTAGGAGAACCGTTACTGTGTGAGCGGTTCTCTTGCTTAAAACAGGAGAAAGTTAAGAAAAAATGAAGATAAAAGCTTCGGCTGTATCGCTGTTTGCCGCACTGCTTCTTGCAGGCTGCTCAAACGGTGCAGCATCAACAACTACAACGACTGCGCCTGCGGGAACTGCAACAACAGCCGCTCCGGCTGATACCAAAGCAGAAGATGATACGGCTCCGGCAGTGACCGACGGAAAGCCCGCTAAAGTTACGGAAACTACGATCGTTTCAAGCACCGATGCCGGCAACTCCGGCGACGTTAAGCTCGAAAAGGGCGACACCTACGCTGTTATCAGCATAAAGGACTACGGCGATATCAAGGTGAAGCTGTACCCCGAGATCGCACCGTATTCGGTATATAACTTCGTAGAGCTCGCTAAGGCGGGAACATACAACGGAAGATACTTCCACCGCATCGTGGAGGATTTCATGGCACAGGGCGGCTCCGCCAACGGGAACGGCTCCGGCGGTGATTCCTTCGAAGGCGGCAGCTTCAGGAGCGAGATCAATACGAGCCTTCGCCACTATTACGGCGCTTTATGCTATGCAAGTGCCGCAGGTAATATCTCAGACCAGTTCTATATCGTGAACAACAAAAAGCCCCAGACCGATATCGAGAGCACTTATGTGAAGTATAGCAACAACTACTACGCCAAGGCGAAGCAGTTGGCCGAGGCAGTAAAATCACTCGACCCTTCGTCTGCCGATTACACTATGGCGTACAGCTACTACAAGACACAGTTCGATTTCAGCATAAAGGGTTCCGAGGGTGCGGCAGCCATGTATGAAACGATAACCGACGATGTTAGGAAAACCTATGAAGAAAAGGGCGGCGTACCGTCCCTTGACGGAGCTTACACTGTGTTCGGTCAGACAGTCGAGGGATTCGATGTGATCGATAAGATAACGGCTGTCGAGAAAGTTGCGGGAAGCGACGGGGCTGTCAGCAAACCCAAGACCGATATAATCATCGAAAAAGTCGAGATATTCACTCAGGAGTGATCTATGGGACTTCTGCATATCTACTGCGGTGACGGAAAGGGAAAGACCACCGCTTCTCTCGGACTTGCACTGCGTATGGCGGGCGCGGGTATGCGTGTCGCTTTCGTGCAGTTCATGAAAGGCGGGGAAACCGCTGAACTTGCAAGCCTTGCAAGACTGCCGGAAATAACCGTCATGCGCTGCGAAAGGGACTACGGGTTCTACGGAACGCTCACGGAAGATGAAAAGCGTGAACTTGCAAATTGCCACAACGATCTTCTTGCAAGGGCATTTTCCGGGAACTTCGATGCCGTGATACTCGATGAGTTCAATATCGCTTACAAGTACAGACTTCTCGACTGTGAGAACGCGGTAAGGATGATCGCAGATAACCGTGAACGCTGCGAGATAGTGCTCACCGGACGTGACCCGGATGAAAAGCTGCTCGATATGGCGGATTATATCAGTGAGATAAAATGCGTCCGTCACCCTTATAAAAAAGGCATACAGGCGCGAAAAGGCATAGAGTTCTGAGTATTGCAGTATCATTGTCCCAAACTTGCAAAAATCTATTGACGATTTGTGTAAAATATGATATAATGACCGTATCATATTTACATAAGAAAGCAGAGGACAACATTATGAACATTGTATGTTTGGATATGGAAGGCGTGCTCGTGCCGGAAATATGGATAGCGTTCTCGGAAGCGTCGGGCATTCCCGAACTCCGCCGCACTACCCGTGATGAACCGGACTACAACAAGCTGATGAACTTTCGTCTCGGAATCCTGAAAGAGCACAAGCTCGGACTGAAAGAGATACAGGCGACAATTGCAAAGATCGAACCCTTGGAAGGCGCAAAGGAATTTCTCGATGAACTGCGCTCATTCACACAGGTGCTCATACTGAGCGATACCTTTGAGCAGTTCGCCATGCCGCTCATGAAAAAGCTCGGCTATCCGACGATATTCTGCAACTCCCTCGAAGTTGCACCCGACGGGGAGATAACCGGGTTCAAAATGCGCTGCGAGAAGTCGAAGCTCACCACAGTGAAGGCGCTGCAATCTATAGGCTATGAGACTATAGCGAGCGGCGACAGTTTCAACGACCTCGGTATGATACAGGCAAGCAAAGCAGGCTTCCTGTTCAAAAGCACCGAAAAGATCAAGGCTGACTATCCTGACATTCCCGCGTTTGAGGAATTCGGCGATCTCCTTGATGCGATAAAAAGATCACTCTGATAAATACGAAAGGACGAATTTACTATGAAGTATGAGATCAAGGGCGCACCGATGCCCGTAGTTATTATGAACCTCGAAGGCGGCGAACAGGTAAAATGTCAGCAGGGCGGTATGAGCTGGATGTCTCCGAACATGAAGATGTCCACAAACGCGGGAGGCAGCGTAGGAAAGGCTTTCGGAAGAATGTTCTCCGGAGAGTCGATGTTCCAGAATGTTTATACCAGTGAAGGCGGTCCCGGACTTTTCGCGGTATGCTCGTCACTTCCCGGCGAGATACTCCCGATACAGATCACTCCCACGCACACCATAGTTGCGCAGAAAACTGCTTTCCTCGCCAGCGAGATGGGCGTTAATATGTCCGTTCATTTCCAGAAAAAAGCAAGTGCAGGATTCTTCGGCGGTGAGGGCTTCATTCTCCAGAAATTCTCAGGTGCCGGAATGGTGTTCCTTGAGATAGACGGCAGCGTGATAGAATACAACCTCGCCCCCGGTCAGCGTCTTGTCATAGATACCGGAAACTTCGGCGCAATGGAAGATACCGTTCAGGTGTCGGTCGAGGCAGTGAAGGGCGTAGGCAATGCTCTGTTCGGCGGCGAAGGCTTCTTCAATACCGTACTGACAGGACCCGGAAAAGTCTGGTTACAGACTATGCCCAAGAATGTTCTTGCAAACGCAGTCGCACCGTTCATCGCAACAAAATAAAAAAGCTTCCCGTCTGCCGTTCCGACAGGCGGGATAACTGTTATTTCTTCAATATCCCGTATTTCGCATAGAAAGCGTCTATATCACGCGGGGTGCGCACAAGCTCGCTGTAATGCAGCTTCTTGTCATGCTTGTCGTAGAAACCTATCGTCTTTTCGCCGGTGCAGGTGCTCGACTCGACCTTGATATCCTGCTCTGTGTAGCCCTCCGGTATCTGTATAACACTCTGTTTCATCCGCTCACCTCCCAGTAGAACTTCCGATTACATTCGGGAAAATCGTCCGATACGCCGTGTTCGGGATCGTAGAAAGTCCCGTAGGCGTACAGTGACCAATGCCAGCATCGCGGAGTTTCAAGGCTCAGTACACATATCCCCGGCAGGTCTTCTTTCGTCTGAGCTTCACGGCGAGGCTGTATCATCGTTACACCGCACGCAGCGAGAAATCCCCGCATTTCGGCAAGTTTTGTCTCACGGTCGTTATTAAGCCGACGGCAGACTTCCGACACGTCAGTGCCTGTTATCATTGCAAGCACCGCCTGTCCGCACTGCAAGTCGGTGGGTTCATGCACAAAAACGATATCTTTTGCAATACTCATTCTCCCG
>CAMHBE010000259.1 GCA_946183095.1 uncultured Clostridia bacterium
ACGAAAATATCGGAGATATTACTGACACAAACATAAAACAGCTGTCGGAAAACGGGTTCAGCTTTTCGCTCGATGACTACGGCACCGGCTATTCAAATATGCAGAGGATATCCAAACTGCCGCTGAAGATCATAAAGATAGACAAAACTATGGTCGATGATATGACAAACAAGGCGGGCATGACCGTAATGCGAAATACCGTCACCATGATGAAGGATATCCGCAAGGAAATTGTCTGCGAGGGCGTTGAACGTGCCGAACAGCTTGAAACGCTCTCGGGACTCGGTGTTGATTTCATTCAGGGTTACTATTTCTCAAAACCGCTGTCCGAATCAAATTTTATCTCGTTCATAAAAGAGCACAACGTACACAGTGTCTGACAGGAAAAGGAGGTGAGAAAGTTGCAGACAATTCTATATTTCGATATCTGTGCTATACCGATTTTCGTGATAATACTGATAACGATCTTTGTACGCAAACTGACAAAGGGCAAAAGCAATCTGCTGTTTCTTGCGCTCATCACGTTATCTCTTGCTGCAACTGTCACCGATGTCATCACAGAGCTTCTCTGGCGGTCGCTCCCTATGCAGCCCGCAGAGATCCTGTTCGGCAATATCTTCATAAACCTGTACTACCTGTTCAGGACATCAAGCGTTCTCGTTTATCTTTTCTTCATCTTTTCCGTTACCGGCACATGGTACAGAATACGCAGAAAACGTATAAAAGCCCTGATGTTCGTGCCTTACGCGATACTGCTCCTGACACTTCTCAGCAATGCCTTCACGGGCGCGGTCTACACGATCCGGGCATCGACCGGTTATTCCCGCGGTCCCATGATAACGGTACTGTATGCGGTATCTCTGCTTTATGCGTTTTTCGGAACGTTCTACCTTATATCGTGCAGGCGCTTTCTCACCGTGGAAAAGCTCATTTCCCTGCTGTCTCTCAACCTGATGACGCTCGGCTCTGCTATCTGGCAGTATTTCTTCCCGCAGTATCTTATCGAAATGATCTCGTCCGCTCTTGCAACTGTCCTGATAATCCTGTTTGTACTGCGCCCGGAGGAGGTATCGGACGCATCGGTCGATACCCTCAGCTTTGAAGCCTACAAGACCGAGCTTCGCAAAGTATTGCTCACGAAACAAAAGGTAAGAATTGCCGCGATACAAATAACCAACGCCGCAGAGCTTCGCTCGTATCTCGGTGAGGAACGCTATCTCTCCTACGTTGCACACGTCATAAAGCTGCTCAACTCAATGTTCATCCGCGAAAGGATATTCTTCAACATCTATTTCGAGCATCCCGGCAACATCTACATCATCGTAGATACACCCGATTATGATATCCGCGATGCTTACAGGCGGCTTTACACCGAGCTGCGCAGACGGCTCGAACAAATGGACGCATCCGGTGAGAGGATCCGGCCAAAAGGCTGCGGCATCCGCATCCCCGACGATCTTAACAACTTCGATGATATCATAAAGTTCGGACGTGAGTTTGCTGACCACATGGGCGGTGATACAGTGTTTGCGGATGCAGCCGATATCATTTGTTCGCAGGATTACAAGATCGTCAGCAACATGGACGCTATCCTCAACCGTGCCATATCAGGCAGCCTTTTCCGTATGTATTACCAGCCGATCTATTCCTTCGACCGCGGCAAATTCATTTCTGCGGAAGCTCTTATTCGTCTTTTCGACGACGAGTTCGGGTTCGTTTCACCCGCACTGTTCATCCCCGCTGCGGAGAAGCGCGGTGTCATACTGCCGATAGGAGACTTTGTTCTCGAAGAAGTACATCGTTTCATTTCCGAAAACGATTTTGATGAACTCGGTCTTGAATACATCGAGATAAATCTCTCGGTAGCGCAGTGCTTACAGGATGAGCTGCCGGAAAAGCTGGCTGCTCTCAGTGACAAATACGGCGTTTCTCCCGATAAGGTCAACCTTGAGATCACCGAGACTACCTATGAAGAAATGGGCTCTACTATGTCTGTGAACCTCAAGGCTCTTGCTGATATGGGCTACACATTCTCGCTCGATGATTACGGCACGGGTTACTCAAATATGCAGCGCGTTTCTCGTCTGCCGCTTAAAATGATAAAGCTCGACAAAAGCCTTGTCGATGATATGATATCCGAAGACGGACGCGCCATTATGCGCAACACCGTCAAGATGATGAGAGATATCGACAAGGAACTCGTAGCGGAAGGTGTTGAGACAAAAGACAGGCTCGACGACCTGCACGAAATGGGCTGCCACTTCATACAAGGGTACTATTTCTCCAAACCCCTGCCGCCCGCCGAGTTTGTCTCGTTCCTCAAAACACACAACAGTCCCGCCCATTGAGTTATAACCGGGCGGGCTTTTTGTGTGTTCACATAAGTTTTCCGAGTTCACTGTCGAAGTCGTCCAGCAGCAGCCGCAGCGCCGTGAAGCTCATCAGTGTATATGTGTCAGCACCGCGCTTCGGACACGGTATCTCCAACGGCTGTATCTCACGACCTGACAGTGCGGTTATCGAACGGTTGAGTGATATCACCAGCGAATCGTCAGTTTCGCCGGTGAATGATACGGTGGCAGTCGGCGAAAACCCGCAGTCTATGGCGGCAGTCCCGTTTTTCAACGCGGACGCTGTCTGACCGGGTTTATCGCTGTCGATTATCACCGTGCAGCTTTTCGGCAGCTCCGGCAAGATCATGGCACTTCGCTTGGCGATCACTACGGCATTTTCCACCCCTTCGAGCAGCGGTCTGCGGCTGTCAAAACATACCAGCTCATACCCGCTGCCGCGGTCGGTCATGGTATTATCCTTGATGTACACGACACGGTACGTTGCTGAAAGCGTTGACTTTATCAGCCTTTCCAGCGCCGTATCGTTCCCCTCGCCTACTATTATTATTTCGGTCATTATAAGATCCCCCCGCTGTTATTCTGTACAGCGGGGGGATAAATATTACAGCTAATACACCTTCATCAGAAGATGAAGAAATTATGCTTTATCAAGTATAAGAGGTTCTGCTGTGAAGAACTCCGCTTCTTCCCTGCTGTGAGTTACCATTATCACAGTAGTGCCGGCGGTTTTTTCACGGGTGTATCCCATTACCCCGTGTTTTGTTTCTTCATCCAGGCCCTTGAAAGGTTCATCGAGGAACAATATCTCATGTTCGGCGAGCAAAGCCCGCAGCAGAGCGGTACGGCGCTTCATGCCGCCGCTGAGCGTCCTGACGGGCTTATCTCCGCAGCCGGAAAGCCCTATCGCGGCAAGCTCACGTTCAAGCATTGCACGGTCGGGCTTCCCCGGAAGAACAAGTTTCAGATTTGCAAGGACAGTGAGGTTCTCGCAAAGACGGTCTTCCTGAAATACCGCCGAGAGCTTCACGTCATTACCGGAAACAGTTCCGCTGTCCGGCGGGATGATCCCCATGAGCAGCGAGAGGAGAGTTGACTTGCCGCACCCGGATGCACCCATGATGACCGTGGTGCTGCCGTCGGGGAATGTATGCGTGAAACTGTCGGTAACAAGCAGTTCCCCGAAACTCTTGCACAGGTCTTTTGCTACAAGCGGCATCTTTGCACCTCCTACAGTT
>CAMHBE010000260.1 GCA_946183095.1 uncultured Clostridia bacterium
GCCCGTACATTGCCGGATATTTCGGCTGGGCGGGGGCGGAGTACCGCGGGGATCACCGGAACCTGGCTTTCTACACGGACTGCTGTCCCATCGACACCTGCGGCAATCCGAAGGACGGGTATTATCGGTATCGCGGCAAACGTGGTGCTCGCGGGTGTCAAAGCGTTTATTGGTATAACAGCCAATTCTGTGGCTGTCGTGTCCGATGCGGTGAACAACCTCAGCGACGCAATGTCGAGTCTGATAACAATAATAGGTACAAAGCTCGCGGGTAAGGCTCCCGACAAAAAACATCCTCTCGGCTACGGGCGCATAGAATATATGACGGCGCTGATAGTTTCCGCTATCGTGCTGTATGCGGGTATTACGGCGTTTGTAGATTCGGTGAAGAAGATCATATCGCCGGAGGAGCCGGAGCACACCGTTCTGTCGCTCGTTATACTCGGTATTGCCGTAGCGGTGAAGATAGTGCTCGGACTGTACACGCGGGCAAAGGGAAAAGCGGTCAATTCGGGTTCCCTCACAGCGTCGGGCGCCGATGCGCTCAACGATGCGATCCTCTCGTCATCGGTGCTTGCGGCTGCGCTGATATATATGCTGCTGCATTTCGATATCGAAGCGTGGATAGGCGCGGTGATCGGTATATTCATAATCAAGGCGGGTATCGAGATGATATCCGACGCGGTGAACGAGATGCTCGGAGCAAGAGCCGACGCTGAGCTTTCAAAAGGGATAAAGGCTACTGTGCTCGGTCTGCCTGAAGTTCACGGGGTCTATGACCTTATTTTAAACAATTATGGTCCCGACCGCGATATCGCGTCACTGCACGTCGAGTTGGACGAAACGCTCACGGCGAGGGATATCGACAGGCTGAGCCGTCAGATACAGTCGGCGGTGTATTCGGAGCACGGTGTTATCGTAGCGGCGGTGGGCGTGTATTCCGTGAACACGTCGGACGATGAAGCGGGGAAGATGCGCGAGGATATCCGCAGGCGCGTCATGTCGCGTGACTGCGTATTGCAGATGCACGGGTTCTATGCCGATACCGAAGCGAAGAGCATGACTTTCGACGTTATCATAGATTTTGCAGTGGGCGACAGGGAAAAGATGCTCGGCGAGATAAGGGACGAGATAGCCGCGGCATACCCCGACTATACGCTGCACATAGCGCTTGATATAGATGCGAGCGAGATATGAGCCGGAACCGCATACCGAGAGAAAGATGAAACTGTTTGATGAGATACCGCGGCTGGAGAACGACAGTGTTCTTTTGCGGCGGGCGGAGCAGAGCGATGCTCCGCAGCTTGAAAGGATGATAAATAACAGCATCGTGTACCGCTATCTCCCGACATTTCTGTCCGAGAAGCAGTTTGGCGATGTAAGGGACGCTATAGACGGGTTTTATGGGGAACTGTACACGTCGAAGGAGTCCCTCATTCTCGCGGTAGTTGCAAAGGAAAGCGGAGAATTCTGCGGCCTTGCGGAATTTTACGGTTACAAGGAGTCACTGCAAAAGACTTGTATCGGGTATCGGCTGGACAGCGGGTACTGGGGGCGCGGTATCGCCACACAGGCTGTGGAGCTGATGATTAGTTATCTGTATGGACGCACCGACACGCAGATAATCACCGCAAGCACGATGATAGAGAACAAAGCGTCGGCAAGGGTGCTGGAAAAGAACGGGTTCATCATGACGGAGGCGGCAGTCCCCGAAGACTGGGGATATCCCGCGCCGACTATCGCCGACAAGTGGTTCAGATAATTATTCGGGGCAGTGTAAGGCTGGACCTGCTAATATAACAAAAAGGCTGCACAGCGAACTGTGCAGCCTCTTTTGTTATTTATGCTTTGTAGTAATCCACGAGTCTTACGAGGTCGTCGTACTTCTGCTTGCTGTTTTCGATAGCGATACCGAAGAGCTTTTCTGCACGCTCGGGGTTCGCTCTTGCAAGTGAGTTGTAACGAACTTCTCTCATCATGAATGTCTTGTAATCGCCTGTCGGAGCCTTGCTGTCAAGTGTGAACTTGTTATCTGCGTCGGGGTTGAATCTGAACAGATGCCAGTAGCCTGCCTCAACAGCTTCCTTCTCTACCTGCTGTGCGATAGTCAGACCGCCCTTGATACCGTGGTTGATGCAAGGTGCGTAGCAGATGATGAGCGAAGGACCGTCATAAGCTTCCGCTTCAGCAAACGCCTTGATGCACTGGTTTCTGTCTGCGCCCATAGCTACCTGAGCAACATAAACATAGCCGTACTTCATAGCGATGCCTGCGAGGTCTTTCTTCTTGACAGCCTTGCCGCCTGCCGCGAACTGTGCTACCGCACCGATGTTCGTAGCCTTGGAAGCCTGTCCGCCTGTGTTGGAGTAAACTTCCGTATCGAATACGAGCACGTTTACGTTCTTGCCGCTTGCAAGTACATGGTCAACGCCGCCGTAACCGATATCGTATGCCCAGCCGTCGCCGCCGAGGATCCAGTTGGACTTCTTGGAGAGGTAGTTCTTGAGTTTGAGGACTTCCTTCTTGTCTGCGTTGTCGCAGTCGCACTTTTCGAGCTTTTCGATGAGCGCTGTGGTAGCAGCGAGGTTAGCTGCGCCGTCGTTCGCAGTATCGAAGTAGTTCTTGATAGCTTCCTGCATTTCGGGCTTGGCGTTCTCGCAGAGAGCCTTCAGATGCTGCTGTGCTCTTGTGCGGAGGGTATCCTGCGCAAGGAACATACCGAGACCGTATTCAGCGTTATCCTCGAAGAGGGAGTTGCCCCATGCGGGACCTCTGCCTGCCTTGTTGGTGGTATAAGGAGTAGAAGGCTCGGAGCCGCCCCAGATAGAGGAGCATCCTGTAGCGTTCGCGATATACATTCTGTCGCCGAAGAGCTGTGTTGCGAGCTTAGCATACGGTGTTTCGCCGCATCCCGCGCAAGCGCCGGAGAATTCGAGCAGCGGCTGCTTGAACTGCGAACCCTTGACTGTGGTGGGCTTGAACTTTTCGAGAACTTCGGGCTTGTCGGAAGTCTTGATAGCGTAATCGAAGTACTTCTGCTCGCCTTCCTGAGTTTCGAGGCCCTTCATAACGAGAGCCTTTGTCTTTGCGGGGCAGACATTTGCGCAGACACCGCAGCCTGTGCAGTCGAGAACGGAGATGCCCATTGCGAACTTGTAGCCCGCCATACCGGTCATATCCTTCATCTTCATGCCCTCGGGAGCCTTAGCGGCTTCATCTGCGTTCAGAGCGAACGGACGGATGACAGCGTGAGGACATACCATGGAGCACATATTACACTGGATGCAGTTCTCGGGGATCCACTCGGGAACGTCAACGGCGATGCCGCGCTTCTCGAATGCTGCTGTACCCTGCGGGAATGTACC
The DNA here is from genome assembly GCA_946183095.1 of uncultured Clostridia bacterium. Classification (GTDB taxonomy): domain Bacteria; phylum Bacillota; class Clostridia; order Oscillospirales; family Ruminococcaceae; genus Ruminiclostridium_E. The sequence goes on from CAMHBE010000260.1 coordinate 3,366, forward strand.
GTCAGCGATGTCAACGAATGTCGATACGGGGATAGTGTTGCCGCGCTGTGCGTTTACGGGTACCTGAACATTGTTTACGAAGTCGATGAGGAACTTGTTGTCACCCTCGAAGTGATGCTTCGGAAGCTCACCCTCGGCATTTGCCCACGATGCGGGAACATCTACCTTTACAACTTCGCCTGCGCCCTTGTCGATAGCAGCGTAGTTCATGTTTACAACAT
>CAMHBE010000261.1 GCA_946183095.1 uncultured Clostridia bacterium
GCGTCCCTTGCAGAGAGCGACGAGCTTGTCCATTGTTTTTTCTGTGTTCTGCATAACTTTGTTTCCTTTCGGGTATTAAAATTGTTTTCATTATACCATATTTAACGGGAAATGTCAATATTGCGAATGACACGAAAACAACAGACGCCGTGACTATGAGAGACAATTATTTTTTAAAACTATTGCATTTTTCCTCCAGATATGGTAATATATTATTGCCACGTAATTTTAATAATTGTTGCATTGCCATGCAGTTAAAGGTGCATTTTATTACGGTAAAAATGCAGCCGTTTTTCGTGCATCTTTTCAGCATAGTTGCAACAAGCGAAAATAAAATTGCGTGGCAGCATTGAGCTGCATTTTTCGGCGTGCAGTTCAGTGCTGCACGTTTTTTATTTTCACAAATTGTAACAGGGAGGACATTATAATGTCAAGATTCAGGAAAATAGCTGCAGTGTTGCTATCCGCCATAATGTTAGTATGCTGCTTAGCCATTCAGGTGAGCGCAGAGAGTATAGCGGATACAGCTAAAGCAATTTCAAGCGGGAAAACTTATTCAGCAAAATTACCGAAATGCTATGATACAGCGGATTACAAAATAACATTAAGTAAGTCCGGCGAATTGAAATTACAGGTCATAACACATATGAACTGCTTGCATGTATCTCTTTATGATACTGACGGAAACAGAATAAAAGCCTCCGGACACAAAGCTGATACAGGCAGTACATATCAGGAGTTGTTCGACAATATTGTCGATTGCAAATGGAACGCCACCGTTGAAAAATTCTCAGGTACCATCAATTATACACTGAGCAAAGGAACATACTATATCAGACTGTTGAGTTATAGTATTAAGGGCACAGAAAAGGTCAGTATGAAAGCCACTTATCCCTCTTCCGAAACCGATTCGTCCACTAAAATAAGCTGCATAACAATTCCGATGAAAGTCGGTGATACAATGCAGCTTTCAACAGATGCAGGGAGCACCGGGATAACATGGTCAAGCTCAAGATCTTCCGTAGCGGCTGTATCAAGCAGCGGAAAAGTAACGGCAAAGAAAGCAGGAACAACAGTCATAACCGCTAAATCCGGCAGCAGTACCGTCAAGATACAGATTAAAGCATCTTGACGACTGCCCGCAAATGCGCCGAAACTTTGCGGGTCGATCGCATGGCGATTTTGTCCAAAAAACCCCGTGGCTGTGAAAACAGTCACGGGGAACATTATTGTTAAAGGATCATTCCACTATCTGAGTCCAGCCGAACTCGTCGGGTATTCTGCCCCACTGTATGCCTGTGAGGGTATCATAGAGCATCTGGGAGATCGGTCCGATCTTGCCGTCGTTGATCTTCATTACGAGGTCGCCGTATTTGAGTTCACCGATAGGCGAGATAACGGCAGCCGTACCTGTACCGAAAGCTTCTTTGAGTGTTCCCTTCTTGTAGTTGTCAACTATCTCGTCGATAGGCAGAAGCCTCTCGCTTACCTTATAGCCCCTTGCCCTGAGCAGTTCGATCATGGACATTCTTGTGATACCGCCGAGGATAGAGCCGCGCAGTTCGGGGGTAACTACCTCATCACCGAGAACGAACATAACGTTCATCGAGCCGACTTCCTCAACGTACTTTCTCTCAACGCCGTCGAGCCACAGTGTCTGCTCATAGCCCTGTTCTGCGGCTTCTTCCTGACCCTTCAGGGAGATAGCGTAGTTTGCGCCTGCCTTTGTGAAGCCTGTACCGCCGATGACCGCGCGGACATATTTCTGCTCAACGAAGATCTTTACGGGCTCGATACCCTTTTCGTAGTATGCGCCGACGGGTGAGAGGATGACTGCGAAGATGAGGTGCTTTGCGGGATGCACACCGACGTGCTTATCTACAGCGAAAACGAACGGACGGATATAGAGCGAGGTGTCCTTTGCTGTGGGGATCCAATCCTGATCTATCTTGACGAGTTCCTTGATAGCCTTGATAACGAAATCTCCGTCAAACTTCGGGATGCAAAGACGCTCGCAGGAAACGTTCATTCTTGCCATGTTCTTTTCGGGGCGGAAGAGCTGTATCTTTCCGTCGTCGCGTCTGTAAGCCTTCATGCCCTCGAAGCACTCCTGTGCGTAGTGGAGCACCATAGAAGCGGGGTCGAGCTCGAACGGTCCGTAGGGTACTATCCTTGCGTCGTGCCAGCCTTCACCCTCGTCATAGTTCATTACGAACATATGGTCGGTGTAGTAGTTGCCGAAGCCGAGGTGGTTCTGATCGGGCTTCTGCTTGGGCGCTGTGGTTTTGGTTACTTTGATTTCCATTGTGATTGCCTTCCTTCATATTATTTGCCTTTCGCGGCTTGTTTGCATATATTATACCACTTTTCTTGCAATTTGTAAATAGATTTACTGCAAATCCGCGGAATAATTGACAAATTTTCCCCGCGACCCGCTGTCCGGCTTACCGAATAATGACAAGAATTATCCCAAACTGTCATAATACTGTCACAATAGGGTGCTAATATATAAAGGAACCTCTAAAAAGCCATTTGAGAGAAAAAGAGCTGCTTGCACCGATAGCTGCGTCAAGTCCCCTCACCGTGCGTCAGCACGCTTTCGGAGCCTTTTCTTGCTCTCGGCGCAATTACCTCATTTTCTCTTTTCAAAGCGGTTTTTAGAGGAGCGCATAAGAAAGCAATACCTGTTACCTGATGAACCTTCCCGAAAGTGTGATATATAATGAAACTTGCAAGAACGCTGCCGGTGCTGTGCGCCGTATCAATGCTGTCAGGCTGTTCGTTATTCCAGCAGACCGACGTTTACGAAGCGGGAGCCGAACCGTACTACATTTCAATAAATGAGGACGATCTCCGCACCCGTGAATGCAGGATAGACATAGGCGACGAGGTATCCGTTGCGGGGCAGGGCGCGTGGTTCAGCGGGAATGAGATACAGATAACCGAAGGCGGCGTGTTCATTATCAGCGGCAGCTGTTCCGACAGCTGTATCAACATCACGACCGTCGATCCCGTAAAGCTGATGTTCAACAGCGCCGACATTTCAAATTCCGACGGCTGCGCGATAATTTCCAGCGCCGACAAGCTGATAATATGCAGCGACAGCGGCAGCACCGTGCTCACGGGCAGCGGCGGAGACTACAACACCGCCGTTTATTCGACAGGCTCCGTGCTGTTCACCGGCAGCGGCGGGCTGAGCCTTGACGGCGGTGTTTTCTCCGCAGGCGGCATACGCTTCTCACCTGCGGTCAGTACCATGTGCGAGATACTGAACACCGACTCCGGCGAACTGATAACCGGAACGCTTTATATAAACAAGTGAGTCAATAAAGCAGGTACAGCGGCGCATTTGCGCTTGCCCCTGACAATGCTTCCTGCATTATCAGACGGCACAAGGGCTCCGCGCTCCACTGCACGATGCACCCAAACAAACGGCAGTAAAAGGATTGCACGCTTACCAAGCGGTCAACAGTTGACCTGCGGCAGCCTGACGCTGCACCGAAATGATATTGAATACAGATAATTCTAGGGCTCCTCTAAAAACCTATTGTCGTTCAGGCGTGCCGACATAAAGTCGGCAG
>CAMHBE010000262.1 GCA_946183095.1 uncultured Clostridia bacterium
CAGGCTTCGGCCATGTATTATCAGCCGCGAAATACAGTGGATGTGGTGATGATGGGGTCAAGCCATGTTCACTATGACATAGATACGGGGAAACTTTGGAAGGAACACGGAATTGCGGCTTATGATATAATAATATGTATGAATTTATGCAGTTTTTGAGAAAAGGCTGAAATGCCCTTTTGCGTTTGCGGAGACGGACAGACTATGGAAGAAAACATAATTATCAGAACAGAAAAGATACGCGAGATCGGCGAAGCTCTGAAAGCCAAAAATATACTGTACATATCGGCGTTCTACGGCAGCGGCAAGACCGTCCTGCTCGATCAGACCGCGGCTGTGGCGGCGGAAGAATGGGGCAGGAACGTGATACGCTTTGACGCGGCTTACAATAATTGGGAGACATTCGCGTGGAAGCTCGCGGGGATCGACTGCGAAAATGACAACGTGTTGTTCATATTCGACAGTCTGCACGCTGCGGACAGCGTCACGCTCGGAAAGCTCTCGGAGTTTCTCCGCAATCTGCCGGAAACGGCACAGGCTATCCTCTGCGGCAGGGCGAAGGTCCCGGAAAAGATGAACGGAATGGTTCTGCGCGGAGATATGAATATCCTCGGCGTGGATTTCGTGATGTTCAGCAAAGCCGAGATCACGGAGCTGTTCGGGACTTATGAGATCTCTCTGCGCAATGAGGACGTTCTGTATCTTAAAACAAGGGTTTGGGGCTGGGTGCTGATGCTGCACGCGGTAGCTAGAAAGCTCGGTGACAGCCCTGCTGTGCCGATAAGCTCCATGCGGCTCGGTATCGGCGAGAAATTCGGCGAAACATTTCTGAAAGACATTGTTTACAGGCTGCCCGATGACGAGATCACACTGCTGTTCGGGCTTGCGATACTGGAAAGCTTCGATGATGAGACGGCAAGAGCAGTGACCGGGCTTGACAACGCTCCCGCGCTCATGGAAGGCATAGCGGCGCGGTCATATATCATCATGCGCGAGAACTCCGACATCTACAGCTTTATCCCCTTTGTGAAAGAAGCGCTGTTCCGCGAACTTAAACGGCAGAAGTCCACATCGCAGATAAATGCCATGTTCAGACGCGCGGGAAAGCATTTCGCCGACCGTGATATGATACCCGAAGCGGCGAAGATGTACATTCAGGCACAAGATCTTGAAGCATTGAAGCTCCTGCTGATACAAAGCGCGGAAAAGCGTCCGGGGACAAGCGAACTTTCCGAATTGCTCGAAGCTTACGACGAGATGCCGAGAGAGATGATACTTGAGCACCCGCTTCTGATAAAGGGCAAGTGTATAGCGGAATCCCTCAGAGGACGCGCCGCGGCAAGCGAGATGTGGTATGACGAGCTGAAAGCATACATTGCAAATGCCCCGAAAAGCTCACCGGAGCGTAAGACTGCCGAAGAAGCGGAGGCATACCTCGACATATCGCTTGCACAGCGTGGAACGGAAAATATCCTGCGTCTGCTGCTGTCGGCGGCGAAAAAAAGCAGGCTCACAAGCTCCGGCGCGTGGTCAACTGGCTTCAACATCGCCGGAAACTCGGTCAGCCTTATGAACGGCGGCAAGGACTTCTGCCGCTGGGTTCCGAAAGGCTATGAGATATACAAGCGGTTCCGCGTTCCCGTGGAAATGGCGGTGGGTCGCGGAGGCAGCGGTCTTGCGGACATAGCGATAGCCGAATGTGAGCTTGAAAGCCGCCCCGACGGAGACTACACGAACGCCGCCGACTACGTTATCAAGGGGCTTTCGCGGGTCACGGACGATGTTGAGATGCGGTGCGCCGGTCAGGGCATACAGAGCCGGATATTCGCCGCCCGCGGCATGATAGAGGACGCGATCGAAATTACCGACAACATGATAGATAGACTGCCGAGGGGAGCGCCGAGACGGCTCAGGGAAAACCTCACAGTCCACAAGCTGACACTACAGCTGATGCAGGGCTATAACGAGGACGCTTACGAATGGCTCGAACTGCGCTCACCGAACGAGAATAACGCATTCTCCATACTCGACAGGTACGCATACATACTGAAAATGCGGCTGTACATAATGCTCGGAATGTGGGACAAGGCGAAATACCTTGCGGCGCTGCTCCGGAACTATGCGGAAAGCTACGACCGCCCGTATATCCGCATAAAAGTCCACATCTTTGAAGCGGAGATATTCCGGCGAAACGACGATATGCAGTGGCGGGAGGAAATGCGCGAGGCACTGACCCTTGCACGAAAATATAAACTCCTGCGGGTGATAGCGGACGAGGGCGCACCCGCGGAGTCGATGATAAAGGCGCTCAAACCCCGAAAGGACGAGTGGCTGAACGCTGTGCTGCTGCAAACGCAGCTTCAAGCCGGATATTATCCCGGATATATGGCGACACAGAGCGAAAGACCCGCGTTCACGGAAAACGAGATGCTTGTCTGGGCGCAGCTCGTCAAGGGGCTGAAAAACAAGGAGATCGCGGCAGCTCTCGGCTTTACGGAGCGCAACGTCAAGTACCACACTATCGAGATATACAAAAAGCTCGGCGTGAACAGCCGCGCGGAAGCAATCAAAAAAGCCGCCGAGATCGGCGAGATATAGAAAGGACGAACTTATGAAAAACTTGAAAAAACGGATATTATCGCTGATAACAGCGTTTGCGGTCGCTTTTGCGGGCGTTACAATGCCGGTTACGTGGATAGTGCCGGGGCTGGCGGTGCCGGCGATGGCGCAGACAGGAGAACCGGAAAGCACGCAGAGTGTAGTTTCCTCTGCCTACACGGTAGAATTCACCTATGACGGGAATCAGTATGTGATGCCCGGCGATTCGTCTGTCAGGCTGAGAGCGATCCTGAATGAGATTGGTCTGACCGGCGAGGCGGTGGCGGTGGAGATCAGCGACACCACCCTGTTCTCAGCAAGCAATGCCACCGGCGAATGGATCGTCACCGCCCATCGGGCCTTTGACACCACCGAGTGGATGAAGGTCACGATCAATGGCGTGGTGTATGAGATCGTAGTGACGGATACCTGAAGTGAAATTACTGTGACCAGTGAAACCACAAGCTGGGAAGATGGTAATACCTATAAGGTCACATCCGATGTAACCATCGACACCCGTATCTCCGTCAGCGGCACGGTAACGCTGAACCTTGGCGAGGGCGCAACACTCACCGCCAGCAAAGGCATTGAGGTAAGCAGCGGTAATACGCTAACGATAGAAGGAAGCGGCACGCTTAATGCTACGGGGGCAGAAATAAAACAAGATGGTTTGGATTGGACTAAGAAATATCGCTCCGGTATCGGTGCGGATAAAGTCGGAACTATCATCATCAATGGCGGTATCATCAATGCGACAGGCAATGGTGGCGGAGCCGGGATCGGCGGAGGTTATTATGGAGCCGCAGCAGGCAGCATTGTCATCAATGGCGGACAGGTGACAGCAACAGTCGCATCTTTTGGAGCAGGGATCGGAAGTGGTGATGGCGGTGCTACCGGCGGTTCACTTACTTTAGGGCACCTCTAAAAACCTCTTGCCGCCCATTCGCACCGCCCTAAAGCC
>CAMHBE010000263.1 GCA_946183095.1 uncultured Clostridia bacterium
GAACTTGATATGGATATGATAATCAAAAACGGAACAGTCGTAAATGCGTCCGGTACTTTCAAGGCTGATGTCGGTATTGAGAACGGAAAGATCGTCTGTATCGCAGACAGCATAAGTGTCGGCGACTGTGAAAATGTTGTTGACGCAAGCGGAAAGCTGGTGCTGCCCGGTGCGATAGATGCCCATACTCACCTTGCTATGCCCTTCGGCGGCACGGTATCATCGGACGACTACTTCGCGGGAACAAGAGCGGCTGCGTGCGGCGGAACTACCACTGTATTTGACTTTGCGCTACAGGATTTTGGCGAAAAGATGACAGATACCGTCAAGCGGCGTGATGCGCTCTGCGCGCCCGTTGCGGCAGTTGACTACTCGTTCCATGTTGCGGTAAAAGATGTCGAGAACGGACTTATCGACGGCATCGGCGAATGTGTCGATATAGGAGTTCCGTCATTCAAGGTGTTTATGGTGTACGATTTCGGAGTTACCGACGGCGTATTCTTTCAGGTACTGCAAAAGGCAAAGGAGGTCGGCGCTCTGATCGAAGTCCACGCCGAAAACAACGAGCTTGTGAACACACTCACAAAGAAGTATCTTTCCGAGGGCAATACAAGCGCTTGGTATCATTATATGTCACGTCCGGAATTTGTCGAAGGTGAGGCTGACGAGCGTGCCATACAGTGGGCAAAGGCGACCGGCGCTCCGCTCTACATAGTCCACCTCGCGGATAAGCAGGGCGTAGAGGCTGTCACAAAGGCAAAAGACGAGGGATATGAGATCTATGCGGAGACCTGCCCGCAGTACCTCGAATTTACAAGTGAAGTATATAAGCGCGAGGACGGCAGGAACTTTGTCTGCTCGCCGCCTATGAAGGGCAAGGAAAGTCAGGACGCGATATGGGAGGCTATAAAGCGCGGCGATATCGACACCGTTGCTACCGACCACTGCCCGTTCCAGTCGTATGAGAAGGACTGGGGCAAGGACGATTTCTCAAAGATACCGAACGGCTGTGCAGGCATTGAGAATATGTATCCGTATATGCTGTCGGCGGCGAATATCGGACGGATAAGCTTTGAGCAGGCTGTGGCGCTGTGCTCGGCAAATCCCGCGAAGATATTCGGATGCAAGGACAAGGGTGCGGTCTCTGTCGGCAAGGACGCGGATATCGTGATCTATGACCCGACAATTGATTTTACGATAACGAATGAGAAGATGCACTCCGACTGCGACCATACGATATGGGAGGGCGTGACAGTTCACGGCTATCCCGTTCAGACATACTCCCGGGGAAGACTCGTTTACGACAACGGCGAGTTCGTTGGTGAAAAAGGCTGGGGCAAATTTGTAAAGTGCAGCTTAAAGTAAGGTGATACGATGCTGAAGATCAGAGAAGAAGCGGCAAGGTGTCTGCTGTGTGCGGACGGTGCTTGCACCAAGGTCTGTCCGCAGGGCTTTGACCCTGCAAGAATGATACGCGCGGTACGATTTGAGAACGAAGCCTGCGCCGGCATCTTCACAGATGCTGCAAAATGTGCGGAATGTGACGGTGCTTGCGAAAAAGCCTGCATACATTATGACTTTCCTATGAGGATACGGGATATGGCAGCGCAGCTTCCGAAACATGTGGAATACAGTTCCGAGCCCGATCTCTCGATAGAATTCTGCGGCGTTCGGTGCGAAAATCCGTTCTTCCTTTCTTCCTCTATCGTTGCGGGCGACTATGATATGGTCGCCCGTGCGTTCGAGGCAGGCTGGGGCGGTGCAGTATTCAAGACGGTGGGCTTTCTGATACCGGAGGAGGTGTCTCCGCGCTTCGGCGCTATCGGAAAAGAGGGAACGCCGTTCATCGGCTTCAAGAATCTTGAACAGATCTCCGACCACCCGCTCGAATACAATCTCGGTGTGTTCAGGCGGCTGAAAGCGAACTACCCCGGAAAGGTGCTGGTCGCGTCGATAATGGGGCAGAATGACGAGGAATGGGTGCAGCTCTCGAAGCTCGTTACCGAGGCTGGCGCGGATATCATCGAGTGCAATTTCAGCTGTCCTCACATGAGCGGCAGCGGACTCGGCTCTGATGTCGGGCAGAATCCCGTTCTCGTGAACCGCTATACCGAGCTTGTAAAGAGCGCAACGCATCTTCCGGTGCTTGCAAAGATGACTCCGAACATCGGAAATATGGAAGTCCCGGCAATTGCGGCAGTCGAAGCAGGCGCAGACGGTATAGCGGCAATAAACACTATAAAAAGCATACTCGGGATAGATGCAGAAACGCTTGAAAGCAGTCCGTCGGTAGGCGGGAAATGCTCGGTCTCGGGATATTCCGGAAAGGCGGTCAAGCCGATAGCGCTGCGGTTCATACACGATCTTGCGAAATGCGGCAGGCTCGCCGGTACGGAGCTCAGCGGAATGGGCGGCATCGAAACGTGGCACGACGCTCTGGAATTCATACTGCTCGGCTGCAAAAATATACAGGTGACGACAGCGGTGATGCAGTACGGTTATCGCATTATCGACGACATCATCACGGGTACGAAAGCGTATATGCAGTCCCGCGGTATTGAGAAAATATCGGAACTTGTGGGTGCTGCACTGCCGAATATAGTTCCGGCTGATACGCTCGACCGTGCAACTGTGGTGTTCCCGAAATTTGACAGGAAGAGCTGCATCGGCTGCGGAAGATGTTATATATCCTGCAGCGACGCAGGACATCAGGCTATAACCGTTGAAGACGGCAAGGCAAGGCTGCACGCGGGGAAATGCGTCGGCTGTCACCTGTGTATGCTGGTCTGTCCGACGGGGGCGATAACCGATAATAACAAGAGGGTAACGAAGCCCGGAGGCGGGTGAGCGGTATGGCGATATCATTATCACAGCTTTGCGTGAACGCCGAGAAAAGCTACGCGATGAAGCTGATAGCGGGTTCCGGCGGTTTGGAGAACACCGTGCGCTGGGTACATATCGTTGAGGACAGCGAGGTACCGGATTTCCTGCACGGGAACGAGCTCATATTTACTACCGGCATCGCTCACAGCGGCACCGACTGGCTGAAAGATTTTGCGGTGAGCCTGAAAGCAAAGGGCGTTGTGAGACTGGTGGTGAACATTGGACCGTATATCGGATCCGTTCCGTCTCCGGTGATAGTGTACTGCGAGCAGAACGATCTGCCGCTTTTCACGATACCATGGAGCACGAGGATAGTTGATATATCCTATGACTTCTGCCGCAGGATAATCGGAAACGAGAAGCACGAAAGCACGGTCGGAGAAGCGTTCCGGGCGATAATAAAAGACCCGGACTCGCTGAAAAACTACGCCGAACTGTTGAGCAGGGCGGAATTCGGACAGAAAAGCAGCTACACCGTGATCTCGGCTTGCGTCATATCGAACGGTGCGAATGTCACCAAGCAAGCTGCTCAGACTATGGATATGAGTATATGGAGAACGATAAGAAGCTCCGGACGCCGCTCGACATTGTTTATGCACGAAGGCTCACTCGTCGCGGTGCGGCAGAACAGCAGCGAAGCTGATATATCACGGCTGTGC
>CAMHBE010000264.1 GCA_946183095.1 uncultured Clostridia bacterium
AACTCCGCGGTAGTATTCGGTCTTGCCCTTCATCATTCCGCAGCCCATAGTGTTGGTAACTGTCATACCCGTGATGCCGATAGCGTAGAGCGCGGATTTGAGCTGATCGAACTTCTCCATAGATGTGATGATATCCACCTTTGTCATCTTCACGTCGGACGCTGTGTTCTCAGCCTTGCGGTGAGTTACAGGCACAGCCTTTTCTTCCGATACAACCGGGATAACGTTTGCGACTTCCTTTTCCTTGCCGGAAGCGGTAGTCTCGATGTGCATTGACGGGATAAAGTCTGCATACGAGGACTGTAAACCGTGTTCGGTAGCGTCAAGTCCGACAACTTCTTCGTGGCGGTTGACGCGCAGACCGATAGTTTTCTTGATCACGAGGAATGTCACTGTGATGCAGACTGCCGTCCATGCAGCGACAGTTACAAATCCGAGAGCCTGTAAACCTAACAGCTCAAATCCGCCGCCGTAGAACAGACCCGCGAGTGTATCGCCGTTAGCGTTTGCAAGAGCGTAGCCGGGAACTTCCGGGTTTGCAAGCAAGCCGACCGCAAGAGTACCCCAGACGCCGTTGCAGAAGTGGACGGCAACAGCGCCCACAGGGTCGTCTATTTTGAGAACATTATCGAGGAACCAAACGCCGAATATTACGAGCAATCCGGATACGATACCGATCACTGCGGAACCGAGCGCATCCACAACATCACAGCCTGCCGTAACTCCCACAAGTCCCGCAAGCGAAGCGTTCAGGCACATGGACACATCGGGCTTGCCGTAGCGCAGCCATGTGAAGATCATGCAGACTACCGTTGCGACTGCCGGAGCGATAGTTGTTGTCACGAATATCGTGCCAAGCTGACCGCCGCTTGTTGCAGCAGCGCCGTTGAAGCCGTACCAACCGAACCAGAGAATGAAGCAGCCGAGCGCGCCGAGTGTGAGGGAGTGACCGGGGATAGCTTTCGGCTTTTTGTCCTTGTCGAACTTGCCGATACGCGGGCCCACCATAGCCGCGCCGATTATTGCACAGACACCGCCTACCATGTGTATCGCGCAGGAGCCTGCGAAGTCGTGGAAACCGAGCTGAACGAGCCAGCCGCCGCCCCATACCCAGTGCGCTTCTATCGGATAGATCACAAGGCTGATAACGCCCGAATAGATGCAGTATGACAGGAACTTCGTGCGCTCTGCCATTGCGCCGGAAACGATAGTTGCCGCAGTCGCGCAGAACACGAGATTGAACACGAAGGGCGACCAGTCGAAATGCGCGTAGTCGGTGAATACGCCGAGTGTGGGCATCCCGCAGAACCCGCCCAGCACGTCCTCGCCCATCATCAGACCGAAGCCGAGAAGTGCGAACACGACAGTGCCGATGCAGAAGTCCATGAGGTTCTTCATTATGATGTTGCCCGCGTTTTTCGCACGGGTAAAGCCTGTTTCGACCATTGCGAAGCCCGCCTGCATGAAGAACACAAGCGCGGCTCCTATGAGGTACCAGATGCCGAATATTTCGGTATCAACTGCTTGCATAATGTTGTTGGCATCCATGATATCAGATCCTTTCTTTAATGCAAAAGGGCATGGCGGTTCCCCCGTCAAGCCCCATTGCTTGTTTTAGTTTCTACACATTTTTATTTCAGTTTGTTTTATGTATCTTCTCCTCAAATTTGTTCTTCTCGCCGCAGCCGCTCACATCTGCCGGATATTCTCCCGTGAAGCAGCCGTCGCATATATCACAGCTCGTCAGCGTCTTTGCAACCTCTATGCTGATGTATGCAAGACTGTCCGCGCCTATCGCTTCTGCGATCTCGGCATTGTCCGCGAATTTACACGCGATCAGGTTTTCCTGCGAGTCAATGTCCGTTCCAAAGTAACACGGGAACCGAAACGGCGGTGATGAGATGCGAACATGGACTTCCTTTGCCCCCGCGCTTCTGAGCAGTCCCACTATTCGGGCGCTCGTTGTTCCGCGTACTATCGAATCATCTACCATTACCACTCGCTTTCCTGCTACCGCGCTTGCCACCGCGTTCAGCTTAATGCGCACTGCGTCGCGGCGTTCGGACTGTTTCGGCTGTATGAAGCTGCGCCCGATGTAGCGGTTCTTGACGAAGCCGGTGGCGTAGGGTATGCCGCTTTCGGCTGAGTAACCGAGCGCTGCGTCAATGCCGGAATCCGGGACACCTATCACGATATCCGCGTCTGCCGGAGCTGATCTTGCAAGCGCCCTGCCCGCATTCATTCGCCATTCGTGAACGGGCATTCCCTCAATCACCGAATCGGGTCTTGCAAAATAGATGCACTCGAACACGCAGAGACTTTGCTTACTGCCGCAGTGCGTCTCTATGCTGCGCAGACCGTCGCTTCCGATAACCACTATCTCGCCCGGCTTTACGTCCCGCAGTACCGTGCCGCCCACGCTCTCGATAGCGCAGGATTCGGAGGCTGCAATATACCCGCCGTCGGTCTTGCCGAGAACGAGCGGACGAAACCCGTTCGGGTCGCGGAATGCGATAAGCTTTGTTGCGGTCATGAGCACACATGAATACGCGCCCTTGATGTCGTTCATTGCAAGTTCCACAGCTTCTTCCGTTGAGCCGCATTTCAGTCTCGCTGCAACTATTGAATACGCTATCGCTTCGGTATCGGAAGTGCCGTGGAATATCGCACCGTTCAGCTCGAATTTTCTCCGTAGCTGTTCCGCGTTGGTGAGGTTGCCGTTGTGAGCGAGGGACATATTGCCCTTGATGTGGCGGACGACGAGGGGCTGGAAGTTTTCGGGACTGCCGCCGCCCGTGGTCGAGTAGCGGACGTGCCCGACAGCGATATTTCCCGCGCCTAACGCCTGCAACTCGGCTTCTCCGAAGACTTCATGCACAAGCCCCGCGCCTTTGCGGTGCCGCATTATGCCGTCGTCGCATACCGATATGCCACAGCTTTCCTGACCGCGGTGCTGGAGCGCGTACAAGCCGAGATAGACCTCGTGCGCCGCGTCGATCGGAGTGTCGGAGTAAATGCCGAACACCCCGCATTCTTCGTTTATCTTCCTCATCTTACGTCAAACAGCAGTTCGCCGTAGGTTGGTATCGCCCAGTATTCCGCCGCTGTCAGCGTTTCAGCCTTATCGACATATCCGCGCAGTTTGCTCATTGCGGGTATCACCTCGTCCTTGCAGACAAACGCGCTCTTTATCACATCTTCCTCGCTCACCGCTTTTTCAAGTGCCGATTCAAGGTCTTTCAGCGCGTGGAACGCCTTGCCGAGCAGGTCAGAGAGCTGTGACGCGGTTTCTGTTTCATAAGCGGAAACGTTGGTGCTGTTCAGGTACTTTATGTACTTGCTGATGCAGGGGAGCAGGTCGTGATACGCCATATCAACCATTGTCCGCGCTTCTATTTTTATCAGCTTTTCGTAAGTTTCAAAAAGTATCTCGTTTCTCGACTTCATTTCGGCTTCCGAGAAAACTTTGTGTGTCGTGAACAGCGTCACATTCTTCTCGTCGAGCCAGTGTGACAGCGCATCGGGAG
>CAMHBE010000265.1 GCA_946183095.1 uncultured Clostridia bacterium
AAGGAAAAAAATATGAAATTCAAATATGTTCGGATACAGGGCAGAGAGCTTGCCCGGAACACAAAGTATGCAAAGGGCATATTCAGTATGTGCTGGCAGCTTATACAGAACGACGTTATGGAAGAAGAGGATGCAGATCTTTTCAGGGAGATAGACTCGTGGTTTGCTGAGGTGCTCCCGTTCCCGCCGCAGTGCAAGCGGCAGGAGAATGTAGTCTGCTTTTTCAAGACGGAAAACGCCGATACTATGATGAAGATGATAAATCCGGCAATGTGGCTGCTTGATAAGTATCATCACCCCTTTTATGTCGTCTATACGAACTATCCGGGCGAGATCGTTTATGAGGACGAATATCAGGTCGCAGTAAAAGCCGGAGAAGATCTTATTTTTGAAGATATTCAGGAATCTTGGTCGCCGAAAGACGAGGACCCCGGCTCTGTTACCTCCGCAAGCCGCAAATAACCACTGTGCTTGATACGGAGATTTGCGTGGATCGCGTTAATACCCTAACGAACTAAGGGGCTGTTGCACCAAGCAACAGCCCCCATCTTATATGCCCGATCATCTCACGATATCACAAAACAGAAAAAATATTCATGTTCGGAATGCTCAGTATGCAACTCGTTCAATTGCTAACTGTGTCATATCGGTTCCTCTTGATGATCAATATACAAGTGCCTGTGACAGCACGTCTTTCACGTTTGCAACAGGGATAATGGTCAGACTGCTCTTTACCTCGTCCGCAACATCCGCGAGATCGTCCTTGTTCTCCTCGGGAATGAACACCTTGTTCACTCCGGCACGTTTCGCTGCCATAAGCTTTTCGGGCAGTCCGCCTATCGGTGACACAACCCCGCGCAGCGATACTTCGCCTGTCATAGCGAGGTGCGGATCGACCGACTGCCCGCTGACCAGAGAGGAAAGGGCGGTAGTGAGGGTTATCCCGGCAGAGGGACCGTCTTTGGGAACAGCCCCGTCCGGCACATGGATATGAAGATCGTTCTTGTCGAACAGCTCCGCCTTGTCGGGATACATGGACTTTACGAGGCTGACCGCTATCTGCACGGATTCCTTCATCACGTCACCGAGCTGTCCGGTGATTATGGTCTTGCCGCTGCCCTTTGTGAACAGCGTCTCGATGTAGAGGATATCGCCGCCCGCCTGCGTCCACGCAAGACCTGTGACAATGCCGGGACGGTTGTTGTCGGAGGTGACTTCGTGATGTATCGGGTGCATATCGAGGTACTCCCGGAGCTGATCTTTCTCAATGGTAAGCTCACTGTCATCGCCGGAGACAAGCTTCACCGCCGCCGTTCTGCAAAGCGTATCCAGCCGCTTTTTCAGCCCTCTCACACCGCCCTCTGAGGTGTAATCGGAGATTATCGCGTGCAGCGCATCGTCTGTGATATGGATATGGTTTTCGGGAATGCCCACAGCCTGTTCAGCTTTCGGGAGCAAGTGCTTCACCGCGATCTCGTACTTCTCCGTCTCGGTGTAACCGTTAAATTGTATGACTTCCATACGGTTGAGCAGCGGTGCGGGGATCGTGTCAAGGGTGTTCGCTGTGCAGATAAACATCACATCGGACAGATCATACGGCACATTAAGATAATGGTCGGTGAAAGTATTGTTCTGTTCGGGGTCGAGGACTTCGAGAAGTGCGCTCGCAGGGTCGCCGTTGTAGGATTGGGAAAGCTTGTCGATCTCGTCAAGCACCATTACCGGATTGCTGACTCCTGCCTTTGAGATGCCGTCGATTATGCGTCCGGGCATAGCACCGATGTAGGTGCGCCTGTGACCGCGAATATCCGCTTCATCGCGCACCCCGCCGAGACTTACGCGAATATACTCGCGGTGCAGAGCCTTTGCTATGCTCTTTCCGATGCTGGTCTTGCCGGTGCCGGGAGCGCCCACAAAGCAGAGTATCGAGCCGGACTGCTGCTTTTTCAGGTCGAGGACGGCTATCTGCTGGATAATGCGCTCCTTGACTTTTTTCAGCCCGAAGTGATCGGCTTCGAGGACTTCTCTTGCTTCTTTCAGGTCGATATGCTCCGGCTCTGACTTCTTCCACGGCAGCCCCGCAAGCAGCTCTGCATAATCGAACAGCATTGCGTATTCCTGCGAATTTTCTCCCTCATTCTTCATTCGGGTCATTATCTTGTCAAATTCCCTGCGTGCTTCATCGTTCATTCCCGACTTTTCCGCTTTCAGCTCCAGCTTCCGCAGCTCGGTCATATTCTCGGGGTGGAGCTTGTCGAGCTCGCCTTGCAGGTACGCTATCTGCTTCTTTATCGCGGACTCGCGGTAGAGCTTCTGATAGTCCTTTTCGCGTTTTTCATTGCCGTCGGTTGTGAGCTTTGCGGTTTCTATAAACTCCGCGATCAAACGCTCTATCCTGTCCGCGCGTTCACGGCAGCTGTTCAGTTCAAGCAGTGAATACTGCTCCTCGGCGGAGATGTACATAAACGGCGACAGCACAGCTATCAGTCCGTTCAGATTGTCACAGAAAGACATAAGCTGTCTTGCCATAGGCGCCCATTCAAATCCCGATGAAAATTCAAGCAGCGCGCTTTTCAGGGAGCTGAACTTCTCCCGTTCCTCCTCCGGCGATATATCCCTTATTTCCGGACGCGGCGAGACTTCGAGCTGTATCTTGTGACCGGCGGTAACATATACGCTGTCAACGCCGACCCTGTCAAGCGTTTCTATCGCGACAAAGCCGGACAGGTTCGCATTTCTGATGATGCCCGTAACGGCAAGCGGATTGAAGCTCTCATTCGTGAGGGCTGCACGCTCGTCGTCTTCCTTGGTGAACAGCAGCACGACCTTTTCGCCGACCTCAGCGGGGCGCTCGACACTTTTTGCGAAAATGCCGGTCTGTATGTAAAGCACAGACCTCGGCAGTACCGTCATATTGTGTACAGGGATTATTGTCATAACAGTTACCTACCTTCCTTTTGTTGTTTTCTTTGTATATTATTAGCACTCTTTCTTCACGAGTGCTAATAACACAGTAAAAAAATTTGGCTTTGTTAAGCCATTCCCTTGACAATTGTCAAGGTTTATGGTATAATTATAGCATGATGTTTGACAGTTGTCAAGTCTTTTTTGCAACTTTTACAGAAAGGTATGTTTTGTCAATGTACGACGGAAATAACAAGACAGCCCTGCAATCGCAGAAGCTCATAGCGGACGCGATGCTCCGGCTGCTGGACAGTCTCAGCTTCTCGGAAATAAGCGTCAGCAGTATCTGCAAGGAAGCCGATGTGTCGCGCCAGACCTTCTATACAGTGTTCGGAACGAAAGAGAACGTGATGATATACGAGCTTACGCAGAAGTGCCGCTACACTCCGGAGCAGAAGAAATGTGACTGCCGCACCGAAAAGCTCCGTGAGCTGTGCGCGGAATACTCGGGATATATAATCGAGAACCGCCGCATCATGGAGCTGCTCGTCCGCAACAATATGATGCAGTGCTTTTATGATGTGCAGTACCGAACACTTATGGACTGCGAG
>CAMHBE010000266.1 GCA_946183095.1 uncultured Clostridia bacterium
ATTTTTGTTCATAAGTGCGAAACAGATGTACAAGTCCGGCGCTAATGTGAAATATGTGTGAAATGTGATATAGTTGTTGTAAAATTCAGTAAAATGTGATACAATATACATAAAATAATATCGGGAGGAATATATCATGGCTTGTTTTCTTGTACCCGCCGGTGAAGCGATAGTCACAACTATCGTTACTAAGGTAATGGAATCGAAGGGAAAAGCAGCTCTTGCTGAAAATACGGAAGATGAAAATGCCGAGGCACCTCACGGTCTCGGTTTCGTCAGAAAGCTGAAATGGCTCAACAATATGCTGTGGGGAGGTTCGGCACTTCTGATGTTCGAGCACGTCTGGCACGGCGAAGTCGTACCGTGGTTCCCGTTCCTGACAAATGCCGCAGACCCCGCCGACGCTGCCGAAATGCTTTCGGAGATGTCTACCGTCGGTGTCGGGATGGCGCTTGCCGTCACGGGAGTATGGGCGGTAATGGCGGTAGTTTCATCGGTCATAGAGAAACGAAAAACGCGGTCGGATGAAAGCACGGAAAGCGAGGGCGCAGCATGACGTTGCTCATAACGGTATTAGCGGCTGTTATCACAACTGTCGTGTGGTATGTTAACGCGCCGAAAAGCAAAATGCGGCTCGGAACCCTGTGTCTCATGTACTGGGGAGCCACGGTCATGTGGTCGGTGGATGCGGTGTTTGAGTACATAGAGCTGAAAGAAGCGTACTTTACGCCCGAACCCGCAGATATGCTGAACGACGCGTTCCTCGGACTGTCGGCAGTGGTACTCGGACTTGTTATATGGCTCGTTATCGTGCTGATAAAGGATCCGAAAGGCGTGGTGAAAGCTGCGTTCACACATGGTACAAAATAAGAACGAACGGTTCCGCCGCATCGACGGAGCCGTTTTTTGAAACGGAGAAGTATGAAGACCGAAGCAAAGAAGATACTCGAAGCCGTGCAGAACGGTGAGATGACAGCGGATGAAGCGCTGATAAAGCTGAGAACGGAGCCATTCGAGGATATAGGCTACGCTAAGATAGATACCCACCGAAAACTGCGCACGGGAGCCGCCGAGGTGATATACGGCGCGGGCAAGACCCCGGAGCAGATAGCCGGGATAATCACGAAAATGCGTGAGAGCGGGCAGGAGCGCATACTTGTTACCAGACTTTCCGAACAGGCGTATGAGACAGTGTCGGAGACAGTTGCGCTCACATATAACAAGGCGGCAAGGACAGGCATTGCCGGTGAAATGCCGGTACCCGACGGAATAGGCAGGGTCGTCGTTGCAACGGGCGGCACCAGCGATATACCGGTCGCGGAAGAAGCCGCCGTGACTGCCGAATTTCTCGGCAGCGAGACGGTAAGGCTTTATGATGTCGGAGTTGCAGGACTGCACAGGCTGCTTGCGCACAAAGAGGAGATAATGTCCGCGTCGGTCATCATTGCGATAGCGGGCATGGAGGGCGCTCTTGCAAGCGTTATCGGCGGGCTCGCGGACTGCCCCGTGATAGCGGTGCCGACGAGCGTCGGTTACGGTGCGGCATTCGGCGGGCTGTCGGCTCTTCTGTCGATGCTCAATTCCTGCGCGAGCGGCGTTTCCGTCGTGAATATCGACAACGGCTTCGGTGCGGGATATCTTGCGAACATGATAAACCACATGGAGGTACGCAAATGAGGACACTTTACATAGACTGCGGAATGGGAGCGGCAGGTGATATGCTTACGGCGGCGCTGCTGGAGCTTCTTCCCGACTGTGACACGTTTGCTGCAAGGCTGAACGCTCTGGGCATACCGGAAGTTGAGTTTTCGGCTGAAAAGGCGGTGAAGTGCGGCATCACAGGCACTCATGTCACCGTGAAGGTGCATGGCGAAGAAGAGACCGAGGAAATGCACGCGCATCATCACGACCATGAGCATGAACATCACCACGAGCATGAGCATCATCATGAACACGGTCATGAACGCCACCACCACACAAGTATGCACGATATAGAGCATATCGTATCACATCTGAACGTTCCCGAAAAGGTGAGGAACGACATTCTCGCGGTGTATGGGCTTATCGCGGAGGCTGAGAGCCACGTCCACGGCGTTCCCGTCACGCAGATACACTTCCATGAGGTCGGGACAATGGACGCGGTGGCGGATATCACGGCGGTATGCCTGCTGATGAACGAACTTGCTCCCGGCGAGGTGATAGCTTCGCCCGTTCATGTCGGCAGCGGCAGCGTTCACTGCGCACACGGCATTCTTCCCGTTCCCGCGCCTGCGACCGCGTACATACTGCGCGGCATTCCGATATATGGCGGGAAAACAGACGGCGAGCTGTGTACACCCACGGGTGCGGCGCTGCTGAAACATTTCGTGACGCGCTTCGGCGATATGCCGGTGATGAAAACATCGGCGATAGGCTACGGAATGGGGCGCAAGGACTTCGCGCAGGCGAACTGCGTGCGGGTGCTGCTCGGGGAGACTGCCGATAATACCGACAGTGTTACGGAGCTTTCCTGCAACGTTGACGACATGACCGCGGAGGATATCGCGTTCGCCTGTGATATGCTGTTTGAGGGCGGTGCAAGGGAAGTATTCACCGTCCCGATCGGAATGAAGAAATCCCGCCCCGGGACGCTCATCCGTGTTATATGTGATGCGGAAAGAGCGGAGGAATTCGCGGGACTGCTGTTCCGGCATACCTCCACTATCGGAGTGCGGGAGACGCCTGTAAAACGTTATGTGCTCGACCGCCGCGTGGAAACCGTACAGACCCGTTTCGGCGCGGTCCGCCGCAAGGTGTCGGAAGGTCACGGAGTAACGCGGGTAAAGTACGAACATGACGACCTTGAGCGTATCGCGAAAGAGAACGGCATGAGCATAGCGGAAGTGAGGGAGCGGCTTGACGGGGAATGATGAACTTCACGAAAAGAAGCTGAGGCTCGAAGAAATACTGCACGGATACGGGAAAGCCGCGGTCGCGTTTTCGGCGGGTGTGGATTCCACATTCCTGCTGAAGACTGCGCACGATGTTCTCGGCAATGATGCCATCGCCGTAACTGCGGACGCTCCGCTCTTTCCCCGTGAGGAGATCGCATGGGCGCGGGAGTTCTGCGCCGAGAACGGCATCACGCACATCGTTCTGCCATACGATCCGTTCGGGGTCGGGGGATTTGCCGAAAATCCCAAAGACCGCTGCTATATCTGCAAGACCGCGATATTCACCGCGATAAAGGCGGCTGCCGGCGAACACGGCATAACTGTCATTGCGGAAGGCTCGAACACCGATGATACCGGCGACTACCGACCCGGAATGAGGGCGGTGAAAGAACTGCAAATAAAAAGTCCGCTGCTCGAAGCGGGGCTGTCGAAGTCCGATATACGGGAACTGTCGCGGGAAATGGGACTGCCGACGTGGGACAAGCCGTCGTTCGCGTGCCTTGCATCGCGGTTTGTGTACGGTGAAACTATCACTGCGGATAAGCTGGCTGTCGTAGAGCGAGCCGAAAGAAAGCT
>CAMHBE010000267.1 GCA_946183095.1 uncultured Clostridia bacterium
TGAGGCAGTCATACCGAAGATAAGATGTTTTTCTGCTGTGTGCGTCATTATTTTTTGCGATCTGTAATAATTTATGCACAACTGCGCAAAATATCGTAGCAATATGGCAGCGTTTCCGGCTCAGATGAGCGTGAGCGGCTGCTCTGTTACCGGAGGTGTGGGTGAAAAAATGCTTGACAAGGAACTGGGTCACAATACGGTGAACATACAGGCATTGATGCGCGGGAGCAGCGACCTTGTGCTGAAATACGCCAAGGCCGGCGGAGTTGACATCTGTGTTGTGACCTGCGACGGACAGACGGATCATAACAAGCTGGCGAACCTTGTGTACCGCCCGCTGTCGCAGATAGAAGGTCAGGTCACGCCGGAGCGGCTTGCGGCTATGATCGGCGGGGAATTGCTGGTCGCAAGCGAGGAAAAGACCGTGACTTCCGCCGAAGCCGCCGTCAGCGCGGTAATGAGCGGGGCGTGCGTCATACTGATAGACGGCATCGACCACGGCTATTCGATAGGTGTTCCGGGATTTGAGACACGTTCGGTGACGCAGCCCGAAAACCACCGCAACATAAGGGGTTCCCGCGAGGGATTCGTTGAAGCCCTGCACATCAACATGAGCCTTGTGCGGCGGCGGGTGAAGTCTCCGGAACTTGTCATGCGCACCATGAGCATCGGCAGGACATCCCGTACAGAGGTGTGCGTGTGCTGCATGGAGGGCATGACCGACAGGAAGCTGCTGGCGGATGTCACTCGCAGGCTGGAGAAGCTGCCGCTGTCGCTGATACTGGAAAGCGGGTATGTGCAGCCGTTCCTCGAAAACAAGAACCCGCTGTTCACCGAAGTGGGCGCTACCGAGAGACCGGACGTGTTCGTGTCTAAACTGTATGAGGGGCGCATCGGCGTTATCGTGGACGGTTCACCGTTTGCGCTGTTCATGCCGAAGATGTTCAGCGAGAATTTCATGATGCTCGACGATTACCTTGAAAAGCCGCTGTTCACGCTGTTCATTCGTATCGTGCGGTATATGGCTTTTCTGATAAGCGTCATGCTCCCGGGATTTTATGTTGCTCTGGCAAACTTCCACCCCGAGCTGATACCCGACGCGCTGCTGCGCAACCTTGCCGCGTCCGAAGCCCTTACACCGTACAGCGTGCTTACGGAGTGCATCATCCTTGACGTGTTCTACGAGATAATGCGGGAAGCGGGACTGCGGCTCCCGTCGAATGTCGGTCACGCGGTGAGCATTGTAGGCGGTATAGTGATAGGTGACATTGTTGTATCGGCGGGGCTTGTGGGCGCGCCTATGCTGCTTGCCATAGCCATAGCGTCGATATCCGGCTACATCATATCCGACCTGAACAATCAGATATCCGTCATGCGTTTCGTATTCATCGTCATGGGCGGGGCATTCGGGCTGTTCGGGCTTACGATAACGGGGTTCATCTTCTGTCTTTGCGTATGCGCGCTGAAGTCCTACGGTATGCCGTTCATGTCCCCGCTGTCGCCGTTTTCCGCAAAAGCCATGCGCGACACCTTTGCGCGTATAAGCTGGCGAAAGCTGAGCCGCTCCGACCCCGATATTTTCTGCAATGACGACCCGGAGGGCAGTGAAGATGATTGACCGCGGGCGTATAAGTGTAATGGAGTTTGCGGCAGTGCTGATACTGCTGCGGGTATTTTCCGAAGCCACGTCACTGCCGGGCGAGTATGTTTATTACGGTATGCAGCGTTTCACGGTGGTAGCGGTATCGTTTGCCATGACAGCTGCGGCGTACATCCCGATGTATTATGTTTCCGCGAACCTGCGGTACGGCGGGGATATCGGCGCGTTCAGCTGCAACAGGGCGCTGCACGGGTTCATGGCGGCTTTGCTGACGGTTTATATGCTTTTTGAAGCGGCGGGAACGGGACTGCGTGCGCATTACTACGCGTCGAGCACGGTGTTCGACTCAGCGCCGTCGTGGTATTTTTACGTTTTTACGGGAATTGCCATGACAGCGGCGATATTTGCGGGAACGCAGGCGGCATCCCGGACGGGTCTTATTGTATTTTCGGGGCTGCTTCTGCTGTTCGTACTCATGGTCGCGGCACTTGCGCCGGAGATAAACACGGACAGGCTCTACCCTGCCGCGATAGATGATGCGGATAACTTTGCGGGCGAGGTACTGCGGGAATTTTCGCTCAACAGTGAGTTTCTGATATTCGGCATACTCTGCGGAAGTTCGGGCAGAGGTACAAAGCGCGTTATACCGCTGTACCTCGGCATTTCATGTGCAATGATACTGTTTATGACGTTATTATACAACACTGTGTTCGGGTGTCTTACATCGAAGCTCGACTATCCGTTTTACACGCTCTCGTCGGTATCCGACATAACACTGCTGCACCGCATAAACGGTATAGACGTTATGGTGTGGGTAATGGCGGCTGTGCTGAAGGTCACATTTTACGCTTTTGCGTTCCGTGGACTGATGCAGAGCCGAATACGTTCGGAGACTGCTCTGAATATAGCGGCATCGGTGTTTGCGGCGGCTGCGCTTATCCTGTCGTGGGTATTCACGAAGATGCCGGAGCTGTTCACGCCGATAAAGGCATTCTGCGACACCGGTGTACCGCTGTTTGCGGCGGCGCTGCTTACGATACCGACAGCGCTTGTGGTACACCGCAGGAAGAAGGAGGCTGAACGCGCATGAAAAGGGTGCTTGCACTGGCAGCGGCAATACTGGTGCTGTCGGGGTGTGTGCCGCACACCGAACTTGACGATATCGCGATAAGTGAGATAATGGGGATCGACCATGACGGCGGCGGTTACACGCTGACATTGCAGTATTTCAACACGGACGCGTCGGGCGGTGTAACGGCGGTCGACAGTTCCTCGCCGAATGCGGTCACGGTCACGGGCAGCGGGAGCACACCCGAAGCGGCGCTTGAAGCGCTGGCGTTCATGTCGGGCAGGAACGTGATGCTCGGTGCGCTGGAGGTCATAGTTCTCGGCAGTGACACGGGAGTGTCGGTAACAGACCGCCTGAGTACAGCGGCATCGCACTACAGCGGAAATCCCCGCTGCTTTGTTGCATTTGCCGACGGAAAGGCATCCGACGTTCTGAACGTGAAGTTCACGGAGGGCAACGCGTCTGTTGATAAGCTGGAGGGCATGATGCAGAATGCGGAGAGTCTCGGGCTGAACTGTACCATGCGTCTGTACGAAGCAATGGAGATGCTGAGCGAACCGACAGAAAGTCTTGCAGTGCCGATGATGAAGGTATATCAGGCAGGTTCGGACTACACGGAGGACGGCTCGAACATCACGCTTACGGGCGGTGCGCTCTGCACCGGTGATCGTTTTGTTGACAAGCTGACCGGCAAAGAGATGTCGGGTGTGCAGCTTCTCAACCACCGTAACGGCACCTGTGAAATGGTGTTCGCGGTTGGCGGGAAAGATGCCCGTGTGATGCTGTACGGCATAAGGACGGAGGTTACGCCGCGCCTGACGGATGACGGATCG
>CAMHBE010000268.1 GCA_946183095.1 uncultured Clostridia bacterium
CTGTCTTCTTTTTGTTTAGTATCTCCTCATCAGTTAATGAATAAGAGAAAGGGAGCATACCGGAATGCAGATCAAGATCAATGACGCCGAGTTCAAGCGTCTTGTCAGCTTCGTGCATGACAACTACGGCATAGATCTCTCCCAGAAACGCGTACTGATCGAAGGCAGGCTCGGCAATGAACTTAATAAGCGCGGTTTCAAGGATTACAGCTCGTTCCTTGATATGGTATTCGCCGATACTTCGGGCACAGAGATCGTGAACCTGCTCAACAAGCTGACGACCAATCATACCTATTTCAGACGTGAACCGGAACATTACGCCTTCATGAAGGAGACGTTCCTTCCGGAAATAAAGCAGAAAAAGGCGCAGAGCAAGACTATATATATCTGGAGCGCAGCCTGCTCCAGCGGCGAGGAGCCTTATACCAACGAGATTGAGATGATGGAATTCTTCGGTCCCGACGCGGCTAACTGGGATACAAAGATACTTGCTACGGATATTTCCCGCAAGGTGCTCGCAAAAGCTCAGCAGGGCGTGTATCATTCAGACAGCATGAAGAACCTCTCTCCGCAGGTAGTAAAAAAGTATTTCATTCCGATGGAGAACGACTGCTACCGCGTAAACGACGAACTGAAAAAACGTGTTGTGTTCAAGGTCTTCAACCTCATGGATCCGATACCGTTCAAAAAGCATCCCTTCGACCTGATCTTTTGCAGAAATGTAATGATCTACTTTGACGGAGAGACAAAGAACGCACTCGTGAACAGGCTCTACGACGTGCTTGCCCCCGGCGGGTACCTGTTCATCGGTCATGCGGAGAGCATACCGAGAGACGCGACCAACTACGAATACATAAAGCCCGCTATATACAGAAGACCGCTGAAATAACGCGTCACCGGGCATTGCAATTATCAGAAAAGGTGGAGTGTATCAATGGCTATACGAGTTCTTACAGTCGATGACTCGATACTCTTCAGAACTGTTATAAAAAATGAATTTGCCAAGATAAGCGATATAGAGATAATAGATACCGCTGCAAATACCAGAGAAGCGGAAGACAAGATAATGCGCCTTAACCCCGACGTTGTCACCATGGACGTGGAAATGCCGGGCATGAACGGCATCGACTTCATAAAGTCGTTCCTGCCGAAAAAGCGTGTGCCGTTCATAGTTATCACCTCTTCCCCGACACGCGCGTTCGATGCGATCAGCGCCGGTGCGGTGGAATTTATGAAGAACAGTTCAAGTATGGATCAGTTCTGTGAGCGTCTTGCATCTATCATAAGATTTTGTTCTAAGGCGAACGTTCGTTCCGCACCTGTGCGTCCGATATCGACCGCTCCGCAGACGCCGATCACTCTTTCGGCTGCCCGCACCAATTCGATCATTGCGCTGGGCGCAAGTACAGGCGGTACGGATGCGCTCATCGAGGTGGTGAAGCGTCTTCCGAAAAATTCGCCTCCGGTCGTTATAGTGCAGCATATGCCTGCGGGATTTACAAAGATGTACGCAGAGCGGCTCAACAAGATATGTGCAATGGATGCCAAAGAAGCGGAAGACGGTGACAGACTGCGTCCGGGGCTTATCGTTGTGGGCGCGGGGGATTTCCACCTGCGGCTGCAAAAGGACGCTCGCGGATATTACGTCACCAGCAAGCACGGAGAGAAGGTCTCCGGACACTGTCCGTCCGTGGATGTGCTTTTTGACAGTGTTGCGGATGCCGCGGGACCTCACGCGGTGGGTGCGATACTCACGGGTATGGGTGCAGACGGCGCGGAAGGTCTGCTGAAAATGCGCAAGCACGGTGCATACACCATAGGTCAGAACGAGGCTACCTGTGTGGTTTACGGTATGCCGGGCGTAGCGTTCAAGATAGGTGCTGTGATGAAGCAGCTCCCGCTTGACAAGATAGCGGAGGAGATAATCTCCAAAGTCAGGTAATGAGTAATAACAGTGAAAACACGGCGCAGTCCAAAAAGGCTGCGCTATGGCAATTTATAAAGTTCGGGCTCGTAGGCGTATCGAATACGCTTGTGAACTACATCGTTTATATCATATTTGTTGCGCTCGGCGCACACTATGTCGTTGCAAACACGCTCGGCTTTATCATAAGTGTGCTGAATGCCTACTTCTGGGGCAGCAGGTTCGTATTCAAGGAGGACAAGGCTAAGGAAAAGCGCGTATGGTGGAAGGTACTGCTCAAGACCTACGCCGCGTATTTCTTCGGTTTCCTGCTGAATACGGTGCTGCTTTGGCTGTGGATAACAGTTCTGAACGTGGGGCAGTATTTCGGCTTTGTGGGTGATATACTCAACTGGGTAACGGGTCTGTTCGGTTTGCAGCCCGGCGTATATACTCCCGAAAAGCTGTCGCAGATAGTTGCACCGATAATTAATATTTTTGTAACTGTGCCCATAAATTTTGTTATCAACAAATTCTGGGCTTACCGGCAGAAAAAAATTCCGGAAAAAGCTAAAGTTGAGGAAATTTCTGACGATATAACAGGTAGAGACGGTTTGGATACAGACAGCGAAAGGAGCTGATCTTTATGTTAAGTGTAGGAAGAGTAATGGAACAGTCGGCGGTGACTTACGCGACGGCTCCGAAATCATCGGAAGAGATATCCGAAAAGAAGGATACCACGCTCGCGGCGGATGCGACCGACAAGTTCGTTAGGTCCGGTGCGTCGTTCACGCCCGCATATACAAAGGCTACCGTTACCGACAATCGAAGCAGCATGACCGGCAGCGGCACCGACCCGAACAGCAATATTGCTCCCGACAGGCTCACAAAGCAGAAGGAGCAGGCTCAGGCTGACGAACAGGGCAAGGTCGGTCAGAAGACGGAAGCCGATGTTCCGCAGTTCAAGAGCGTTACGCAGGCGAAGAATGAAATGATGAAGGACATGGTAATGCAGATGCTTACCGGTCAGGTCGAGGATTCCCGCAAGACGGACGCAATGAAGGAACTGGAGGAGATACTCAGCAGCTACTCCGATGATGAGGAACGTGACGAGAACTACTGGAACGCCGACGAGACTGCAAATCGCATACTCGGCTTTGCAAAGGAACTCGCCGGTGATGACGATGAAGCGTTCGGAACTCTTAAAGATGCGTTCGAGAAAGCATTCACCGAGAGTGAGAAGCTCTTCGGCGGCAAGGGCTCTCTCCCCTCAGTAAGCTATGACACCTACGATAAGGTGCAGCAGGGCTTCGACGACTGGGAGAAGCAGATAGCCGAGAAAAGAGCCGAAAACGGTGACATAGCAGCCGCTCAGAGTTGAGAGACTGTTGAGATGGGTTGAGATGAGTGAGAAAGGGGGCTCTGCCCCCTCAACACCCCCGCCAGAGGGCGCTGACGTCGCCCCTCTGGACTCCCCGGCGCAAGCGTGGCGCTTGAGCCCTACACGCGCCGTAGGTTTGCGCAAGAGAACATATCTGCCCGCGACAACAGGTCGATTAGACTTATAAACAAGGTCAAGCAAGAAAACG
>CAMHBE010000269.1 GCA_946183095.1 uncultured Clostridia bacterium
GATATTTTTTGAAAAAATTTGAAAAAGTACTTGACAAATCGTGCTGTATGTGTTAAAATTGTAAAGCTGATATGAATATTGCGGTGTAGCCAAGCGGTAAGGCACCTGACTCTGACTCAGGCATTTCCGGGGTTCAAATCCCTGCACCGCAACCAAGGTCGAGAACGCTCGACACCGTAATAAAGCCTCCGCAAGAGAGTTCTTGCCGGAGGCTTTGTTTAACTTATTATCTGAAGCGTTCGGGAGAGACAGCATATCCCACCACTTGCTGAAAGAGGTGAACGGGGTGAATAATTGCAGATTCGCGGTCGTCGGTCTTGCATTATTTGTCGGTTTCTTCATCGCGTCCTGTCTCGGGAGCGCAGTCTCTTTGTGCGTGTTTGCGGTGCTCATCACTGCCGCGGCCGCCGCACATTTCATAAAACGCAAAGGCGCAGTCTTTCTGCTTACGGCAGCGGCTGCGTCTTTTCTTATTTTCGGTATCTACAAGTCCGTGTATATCGACCCGTGCGCCGATCTTTACGGCGAGACACGCTCAATGACTGCGGCGGTGCTGAGCGTAAGTGACCCGAACGGCGACAAGGTGAGCATGACCGTTGAGGGAGAATGTGACGGGCTGAGACTGCGGTATTCGCTCTATACCCTTGACCGAGGTTATGAGCGGGGCGATATAGTCGATGTCACCGCGAAATTCTCCGCGCCCGTTAAAACCGCGCGGTTCGGCACTGACTACGACTATTCACGCGGGATATTCCTCCGTGCGCAGCCCGTCAGCGTCTATCCGCGTGAGAAGCGCCGCGGACCGGACATCACGGATGTGCTCACGGATGTGTCGGAATATATGCGCACGCAGGTGAAGGAGCGGCTGCGGGGTGACGAGCGTGCGCTGCTGCTGGCAATGTTCTTCGGTGACAAGAGCTTCCTCGGACAGGAATTCTCGAACGATGTCACCCGCAGCGGACTTGCGCACATGACCGCCGTTTCGGGAATGCACCTGTCGCTGATAGTCGGGGTTTTCTCGTCGCTGCTCTCCGCGCTGTTCGGGAACTCTCGCCGTGTTCTGCGAGCCCTGCTTATCGCCGCACTGATACTCGCGTTCATGGTATTCTTCGGAATGGGCGCGTCTGTCCGCAGGAGCGGTATCATGATGCTGATATACTATGGTGCGATGCTGTTCCGGCGAAAAGGAAACACCGCCAATTCTCTCGGAGCGGCTGCGGCACTGATACTGCTTGCGGAGCCCTGCGCCTGCCGTGACGCGGGGCTTATCATGTCGGTGTGCGGAACCGCGGGCGCAGGTATCGTCTCGCCGGCGTTCTGCCGTTTTGCGGAAAAGCATATCCGGCTCGGCAGGGTAAAACGTTTTGTTGCCGAGAGCTTCTGTACCTCTTATTGCACTCTGCCCGCATCCGCACTCATCTTCGGTAACTTCTCCCTCGCGTCGCCGATATCCTCCGTCCTTGTTTATCCGTTCTTCTACGGCGCGATGATATGTGCTCTTGCGGGACTTCTGCTGCCGGTGATGTTCGTTCCCGCGGGGGTGATGCTCGCGCCGGTCGCGGCATACATCCGCTTTGTTTCGGGGATCCGCTACGTTTCGCTGAGCTTCGACGGTATCGACGCGGTACCGTTCTTTGCGCTGTCGGCGGTGTTTATCGCATCGGTCGCGGTGCTTGCACGGAAAAAGCGTGTCCGGACGGCAGCTGTCCCGGCGGCGGCGGTCGTCTGCGGCTGTGCTCTCGCGGGAATAACGGCTTTCGGCAGGTCGGCATCGGCTGACATCACCGAGATACGCGTTTACTCCGACGGTTCGGACTGCATAGCGGCGGTCTGTGCGGAAAGCGGCGTATCGCTGTTTGCCACGGACGTTACCGCCGGGATAGGCGACGCGGCGCGGGAACTCCTCAACGCAAGATGCACCGACCGCTACGACCTTGTCTGCGTGGGAGCGCCGGACAAGCATCTTGAGATGTGGTCGGAAGCCGCATTGTCGCTTGAAACGACGGAACTGCGCTATCTCTCGGAAAATTCCGCGGAATACGATATCGGCGGGGAATACAGCGTCCGCGCTTACGGCAGATCGGTCTCCATGCGGATAAACGGAGTGTCTGTGGTTATCGCGGATGTTACCGATGCCGCGTCTCTCGGTGCGCACGATATCGCTGTTTACGGCGGCTGCCGGCAGTCTCCTGTCATACCGGATAATACCTTCACCGTTTTCTGCGATAAACGTTACCCGCCCGAAAACAATGCCTATTACGAGAAGCTCGTCATCAAAATATCCCGGGACGGCAGAGTTCTGATGAACGGCTCATGATCTTCGTGTATGCCGGTATCTTTTGCCGTATAACAAAAAATTCCCATAAAATAATAATAAAAGTTGACAAACCAAAAAAAGTGTAGTATAATATATTGGAATATCGCAAATACCATACTGCAAAAAGGAGATAAGCAAGTGGGACTTTTCAGTAAGCTGTTCGGAACGTATTCCGAAAAAGAGTTAAAGAGAATAGAAGGTACAAAGCAGGCGGTGCTCGACCGCGAGCCTATGTATCAGGCAATGACCGACAAGGAGCTGTCGGGACAGACAAAAGTTCTTAAAGAAAGGCTCGGAAAGGGCGAAACACTCGACGATATACTCCCGGACGCTTTTGCGGTATGCCGCGAAGCCATGTGGCGCGTTATCGGCATAAAGCCCTATCCCGTACAGGTAATAGGCGGTATCGTCCTGCATCAGGGACGTATCGCGGAAATGAAGACCGGTGAAGGTAAGACGTACGTTGCGGCTCTCCCGTCCTATCTTAACGCACTTACCGGCAAGGGCGTCCATGTCGTTACAGTCAATGACTACCTCGCAAAGCGCGACAGTGACCTTATCGGACGTGTGCACCGCTTCCTCGGTCTTACCGTCGGACTGATAATCCACGACAAGGAGAACGACGAGCGCCGTGAAGCCTATGCCTGTGACATAACCTACGGCACCAACAACGAGTACGGCTTCGACTATCTGCGTGACAATATGTGCATCCGTGCGGCTGACAGAGTACAGCGCGGCAACAACTACGCCATAGTCGATGAGGTGGACTCCATACTCATAGATGAAGCGAGAACACCGCTTATCATTTCGGGACGCGGCGACAAGCCTACCGACCTTTACGAGAGAGCGGACAAGCTCGCAAAGTCGATGACTTCCATGAAGGTCGTCGAGATAGACGCGAAAGAGGAACAGGACGATTACGATGCCGACTACATCATAGATGAAAAGGCAAAGACCGCTACACTGCTCCCGAACGGCGTAAAAAAAGCCGAGAAGTATTTCGGCGTCGATAACCTCATGGATCCCGACAACCTCACCATACTGCATCATGTAAATCAGGCGATAAAGGCAAACGGCTGTATGCACCTCGATGTCGAGTATGTCGTAAAGGACGGCGAGATAGCTCTCGGCGACAAGATCAACATCGTTGTTCCCA
>CAMHBE010000270.1 GCA_946183095.1 uncultured Clostridia bacterium
GATTGCTCGGCGCCGTCCGTATAAAGGTACAGCATTTTTGAAAAAATTTTATTTTTTTCGACATGATCAGCAGACCGCCCGATCTTGTTATCAGATATTCTTTTTTATCGTCAGAATATTCTTCCCGTCCTTGTACTCATAGCTCACCGCGTCCATGCTCTTTTTGACAATAAGGATACCCATACCGCCTATCGGTCTGTCCTCGACGGAGAGCGTCGTGTCAGGATCGTCCTTTGCAAGCGGGTCATACTGTCTGCCGTTGTCGATAAATGTCACCTCAACGGAAAGCGGGTCTTTCAGAACATCGACCCGCACCGTCGCATAGCCTGTTTCGGGATTATAGGCGTAGTGCGCGATATTGGCGAAAAGCTCGTCGATAGCAACATCTATCGCCATTTGTTCTTTCATACCGCAGCCATATTCTTCAAGCTGGGCGTCAACAAATTCTATGACGGTATCGACATTTTCCGGTGTCGCTTCTATCGTTAATTCCTTCATTTTATTCGCCTCCTAAAAATCTCACACAGAGCATCGTTATGTCGTCCGATTGCTCGGCGCCGTCCGTAAACTTCGTGACATCGGCTGTCACCATATCGCAGACAGTTTCGGCAATGCCGTTTGCAGCCGAGGGTGCGGGATAATTTTCACCGAAGGACAGCAGTTTTACCAGCCTGTCCTCGCCGTACTGCTCTTCGTCCTTGTCCATAGCTTCGGTAACGCCGTCCGTATAAAGGTACAGCATATCGCCCTTTTCGAGCTGCAAGGTAAGTTCCTTATACCGCACCCCGTCCATTCCGGCAAGCATAAGACCGGGCTTTAATATCACATATTCGGCTTTGCCGCCGTGTATCAGTACGGGCGGATTGTGTCCGGCGTTCGCTATGCGCACAAGACCTGTTTTCAGATCGAGATACCCCAGCCACGCGGTCACGAACATCTCCGCTTCGTTGCCCTCGCAGAGCTTTTCGTTTGCGATACTGAACACTTCGGCGGGCGGAAGTCCGCTCTCCGCAAGGCTCTTGATTACCGTTTTTGATGTCATCATAAACATAGCGCCGGGTATGCTCTTACCCGAAACATCGGCTATCAGGAAGCCGAGAGTATGATCGCCCAGCATATAGAAGTCGTAGAAGTCGCCGCCGACTTCCTTCGCCGCGTTCATGCTTGCAAACAGCTCAAATTCCTTTCTTTCGGGGAACGGCGGGAACACGTTCGGAAGCGCGGAGCTTTGTATAGCCTTTGCAACAGCAAGATCGGCGTCTATTCGGGCGGCAGCTTCGGCGATATAATCTTTCAGCTTATCGACTGTCGCGTTAATGTCGGTCGAAAGTGCATCAAATTCACGCGAGTCGCGCACCTCGACCTTTTCATCAAGGTTGCCGGCTGTTATCGCGGAAAGAGAAGCGTTGACAGAATTGAGCTTCCTTATAACTCTGCGCTTTATCAGCAGACGAAGTACAATGAACAGCACCGTGAATACAACTACCTCTATCAGAACGATGAGAAATATGGTGTCGTTCGCCTGTTCAAGCGCTTCCTCGGCGGGATAAAGGCTGAGGATATATGTACCGAATGTCTGATTTACGCAGTAGAAATAATCCGTATCCCACAGGACCGCTCTGTCGAACAGCATCTTTGCCGGAACATTTATAAGTTCGCTGTCTAAGTATATCGGCAGGTCAAAGGTCTTGAGCTTTTCATCAGTACCTTCATTGTATCTGTCAAGTATTTCAGGGTAAGGGAACTTTGTGTGGTATGTGTTGGGCAGAAATGTTGTTGCCGTTAATATATCATAGTCGGAGTTTATCACAATATTGAAGCCGGTAAGCCCGACATTTCTGTTCATGGAGACCAGCTCACTTGCGTAAAGAGCGACTTCGGCGCAGTCCTCGGGGAGATGTGCCGACAGGATAATGCCGCTGTCG
Organism: uncultured Clostridia bacterium; assembly: GCA_946183095.1. Classification (GTDB taxonomy): domain Bacteria; phylum Bacillota; class Clostridia; order Oscillospirales; family Ruminococcaceae; genus Ruminiclostridium_E. The sequence goes on from CAMHBE010000270.1 coordinate 1,926, forward strand.
GGGATATCTCTGCTCACGGTCAGAAGATAATACACATCAAGCTTACCGTCAAGCGTCTTTACCGTTGTCGGGGTCATCTCATAGCTGATGGGCATGCTGTTCTGCTCCATATATTTGAGAGCAGAATCTATCATACTCGATATGTATTCGATATCCTTCACATTCTTTCCGATGAAATCCGCATTTCCCGAAAGATATATCGTTCCGTCCATCTTTGCTACATAGGAGTAGTTCGAGCCTTCAAGGAGTGCTGCGGCTGCTTCCTCACCCTCCTGTGCATACGTCGTTGCCATAAAACCGCCGAAGCTATTGAAGAGCTCGGTATTGGTATCTGCTTTAATATCAATACTCAGAGATACGCTCCCGTACTGTAACAGCGCATTTGCTTTCTCTGCGCAGCTTATATAAAGCACGGTGTATGTGACTGCGCTCGACACGACAAACGCTATAAACACCGCTATAAACAGCCTTATCGTTATGATCCGCGACAGCTTTTTTGTCTTCTTTTCCATAATTTCTCCCGTTATATTGCTTCAATGTCAAGCACGTCAGCCATTCCCGTGAAAGTGAAAACATCCATAACGGGCGGTGTGACATTGATGATCTTCATACTGCCCTGCTTTTTCATCACCTTTGCCGAGGACAGCAGAACGCGCAGTCCGGCAGATGCCATATATTCAAGCTTTCCGAAGTCAAAAACAAGCTCGGTAACGCCGCCTATGTTGTCCTTTACCGCTTTTTCAAGCTCCGGTGCAGAGGTAGTTCCGAGCTTTCCCTCCGCTGTAATTGTGAGTTTTGTTCCGTCTTTGATTGCATTTACTGTCATAGTTTTTCTTTCCTTTCATTATAATTTCTTGTAAATACTGCTCTTCTGGAGATTGCTTGCAGCGGGAGCGATGCCGTTGCCGACTATCTGATTTCTGGATAAATTATTGGTAACATTCACCCGACCGCCGCCGACAACGGAGTTCCCGGAGGTACTGCCTTTATTGGCTATTGTCGAAGTAGTAGATGCCGCACCGCCGAAAATGCTGTTGAACAAATCGCTTAACCATACACAAAAATCGAACGCGCCGCCGGCTACCGCCTCGACCGCGTCATCGTCAAGCTCGCCTTCGCCGCCGCACTTTGCGATAAAATAATCGCGTATCTCGCTGTCTGTTGCGTGACAGTCGTACTGATCAGCAAAATCCGCGAGAGTTCCTGTACCGGACGCTTTCACAAATTCCGCCATAATGTCCCGGTCGGACATTACTTTGTTGTAGAGTTCTTCAAGTGTCATAGTGTTTATTTCCCTTCATTTTTTGGGTTTTAGTTTACGGTTTACAGTGCACAGCCACATTTGAGCAAGCTGCACTCTGTAAGCAGTGAACATTTTTTAAGAGGGAGAGTGCCGCCGCCCGAAAGTGTCGGCACTTTTATGGAGCATTACACACCAAACAAAAATCCGATAATAGACCTAAAGAAACCTCCTCCAGCTACCGCTTCCGCAGCGTCATCGGAAATCTCGCCCTCTGCTTCGGTCTTTGCC
>CAMHBE010000271.1 GCA_946183095.1 uncultured Clostridia bacterium
CGTTACCCCCGCGGCAACAAGAAGCAAAAGAACTATAACGATGATAATATCAACTTTCCTATTGCTCTTTTTCATCCGTCATTCCTCAGTTCTCAGGACCAAAATACTTTATGGCGAGCATCGTTATATCATCGAACTGCGGAGCTTCTCCGACAAATTCATCCACCGAGCTCTTCACGGTAGCGAGTATCTCTCTCGGCAGCGCATCGGGATTTTTGTTGAGAGCTTCTATCATCCTGTCGGAACCGTACAGTTCGTTATGCGCGTCTGTCGCTTCCGCAACACCGTCCGTATAAACGAACAGGCTGTCTCCGGGATGCAGCTCGAATTCATGCTCCTTGAACCTCATGCCTTCCATTGTGGCGACCGCGGGAGAATGACGATAAACCACGAGCTCATACTTTCCGTCCTTGCGGCGGATAGCGGGATGCTCATGACCGGCGTTGGCAGCCAGCCCCTTGCCTGTGGATATTTCGAGTATGCCGAGCCATACGGTAACGAACAGTTCAGCCTTGTTGCCCTCGCAGAGCTGTTCGTTCGCGCTCATGAGCACCTTTGCCGGCGAGATCTCACCGAGCTGTGCGTGATTCTTGATAAGTGTTTTTGCGATGACCATGAACAGAGCAGCCGGAACGCCCTTGCCGGAAACGTCGGCTATGACCATTGCAAGGTGGTCGTCGTCAATAAGGAAGAAATCGTAGAAGTCACCGCCGACTTCCTTAGCCGGTGTCATGGTGGCAAAGATGTCGAACTCCTTGCGTCCGGGGAATGCCGGGAATATGGACGGCAGCATATCCGCCTGGATCTGCGTAGCGACGTTGAGCTCCGCACCGATACGCTCCTTCTCGGCTGTGATCTTCGTGATATTCTTGATGTAGTCCTTGATATCTATCTCCATGCGGAGCAGGCTCCGGCTGAGAAGTCCTATCTCGTCCCGGGTCTTTATCTTGTCGAGCTTGTCGGACACCTCGGCATTCTCGCCAACAAAATTGTCAGCTTCATTAGCTACAAGGATGATAGGCTTCACCATGAGCCTTATGATTATCCAGATACCCACCACAAGTACGAGCACCATAACAAGTCCCACGCCTATAAGCACTTTAACGACATAATCTCTGATATCCGACTGGAGAGTGGACATGGGTATCTCCACGGCTATCCACGCGACGCTCTCTCCGTTATACACCACGGGGATGCCGACAGTCAGGATGTAGCCGAACTGATAGTTCGATATCATTTTCTGTGTCGGGATAGTTCCCGTCTCGAACGCCTGAGCAAGTGCCGGCGCATAGTCTTTCAGAATGGTGCCGTTATCGCCGAGTACGAACTGCTTCTCCGGGATATGATAGCTGTCAAGTATGTAGTAGATAGGATTCCACTTTTTCTGTGCATTCAGCTCTTCCGAATAGTTTTTCAGAACGTCTGTGTCGAACCAGCAGAAGAAGATATCCGTAGCGCCCATGCTTTTGCGCAGGTCGTCGGTGTATTTCCATATCTCCTTGTAACGTTCACTGTTCTGCGTTTCTTCGATAAGAGCGCTCACATCTTCCCCGCGGCTGCTGCGCACAACGATATCGACATAGCTCCTTATCTCCTCTTCGGTAAAGTAGTTTGACGCAGCGCTCGCTGTCTGGCAGCCGACGGTGAAATAATGATCGGTTATCGAGTTCCAGTATGTCTCGATACCGATGACCACAGCCGTTATCGTTATGACAAGAACGATGCAGACCATACCTATTGTGAACTTCGGCGCAAGTCCGAATTTCACCTTTCTTTCCTTACTCTGTACAGTATTGCTTTCCATTCTGTTTCAGAAACCTCCCTATTAGCAAAATGCCTTGGTTTTTTATGTGCACTTTCAGGCACAAAACCGCCTGTTCTCATAAACGCCTCATATTCATCACAGGTACACAGGAACAGTCTCGGAGCATCTATCTGTTCAAGCCCGCGAAGGTCGGCGTAATCGGAATTGTATTGTGCAAGAAGCCTGTCAAATTCACGGGCGGCTTCCTGTTCGTCCGGTATCTTTTCAGCGTCGGTGTCATAAGTCATCAGAACGATGTATTTACCCGGTATTGCAAGAAGCGACTCGCCTATGAAGTAGTTCTCGGTGCTTATACCGAGCTCTCTCATGCCGAAAACAGCCTGTTCGAGCTGTGCGGCTTCATATTTCTCGCCGGCGATATTCAGTGCCTGCCCTTTTCGCTGTTCAAACTCCATGACCGGACACTTTCCGCTCATACCGACTATCCTTACCATATCGCCCATGCGGTACCGGTAGAAGCCCGAAAAGTTCGTGACCACCAGCTCATAGACCCCGCCGACAACGACATCGCACGGCATCACGGTCTCGCGTCCGGAATCGCCTTCGGGCAGGAATTCATAGAACGCGTTGTCAGGCAGCAGAGCATATCTGCATGAATCCACGCCAATGGGCGTTCCTATAAGGCATTCCGATGAACAGTACCCGTTGTAATATATGCCTATACCCTCGGTGTACATTTTCAGCGCCGCCATTTCGGAGATAGCCGACTTGTTTGCAATGCCGCAGATCAGCCCGGTATGCCAGATATCCTTCGCTATCCTGCCGAAGCCCAGTGAGCATCTGCTCTCTATCTCCCGCAGCCTCTCCTCCGGCACCTGCATCGCTTCAAGCTGTGCTTTCAGCTTTCCGGACAGCCGTATATCGTCCGGCACTTTCCTCTCGCGCATATCTTTAAGTATTTTTTTCCAGTGTTCCTTGAAATAACTGAAAAAGTTCAGCAATTCGTACAGAAAAAGCCCTTCTATGAACGGGATAACAGGTTCTGCGAGCGCCGCCCACAGCTTCGCATACAGTATATCGGGCTCATCCCCGATGAACAGCATATCTTTGCCGCCTATGAACTCGCTCATATCCAGCTTTCCGCTGAGATAGAGATGCCGGTAATATACCTCGGAGAGGATATAGTCACCCTCCAGCGGCACGTCCGGGTCAATGCGGAACGATGTCAGCAAAAGCCGCCTGCCGCCGTTTTCCCTCACAAACCTGTTTTTGTATGACTCGACATAGTCGGAATATCTGTCGAGCGCCTTCCTGCTCAGGGGGATATATTTGGGTTCACCCGTACTTCCGGATGTGTGGCAGAACGATTCGTTCTCGTAAGCGGACAGGACGTTCTTTTCGCCTTGGCGCATCCGCCTGACACTTTCCGCGTAATCCTCATAACCCGAAAGCGGCACGCGTCGGCGGTATTCATCAATGTCTCCGATATCCGCAAAGCCGTGTTCCCGTCCGAACACGGTATCCTTGTTGTCGGAAATGATAGTGTTCAGATTCTCGGTGTTTATCTTATCCGCACGCAGGAACTTCTGAAACAGCTCGTCACTTATGGTATTCTTGTTCATTCAGAATGATTCTCCAATGAAAAAATGATGGTGATGATATTCATTCCGAGGGTGTAGATATGCGTA
>CAMHBE010000272.1 GCA_946183095.1 uncultured Clostridia bacterium
CCGGGGAGTCCAGAGGGGCGACGTCAGCGCCCTCTGGCGGGGGTGTCGAGGGGGCGGCGCCCCCTATCTCGAAGATCTGCCCCTTTCTCAACGATCTGCCCCTATCTCAACAAATCTGTTCTATCTTACCCCAGTCTCTCACGCTTTGCCGACGGAGCCGAAGAGTTCCATTTTCTCCTTGACTTTAGCCTTGATAGCTTCAAAGCCGGGAGCGAGGAGCTTTCTGGGATCGAAGCCCTTGCCGATCCGATCCTTGCCTTCTTCGATATACTTTCTTGTGGCTTCCTGGAATACGAGCTGGCACTCTGTATTAACATTGATCTTAGCAACGCCGAGAGAGATAGCCTTCTTGATCTGGTCATCGGGGATGCCTGTGCCGCCGTGGAGTACGAGGGGCATATCGCCGACTTTAGCCTTGATCTTTTCGAGAGTCTCGAAGCTGAGTCCGGGCCAGTTCTCGGGATATTTGCCGTGGATGTTGCCGATACCGGCAGCAAGCATTGTAACGCCGAGGTCGGCGATCTTCTTGCACTCGTCGGGGTCTGCGCATTCGCCCATACCTACAACGCCGTCTTCTTCGCCGCCGATAGCGCCGACTTCCGCTTCAAGGGAAAGTCCGAGCACTTCGCAGGTGTTTACGAGAGCTGTTGTCTTTGCGAAATTCTCCTCGAAAGGCAGGTGCGAACCGTCGAACATTATGGACGAGAAACCTGCGTTGATGCAAGCCTTTGCGCCCTCGTATGTACCGTGGTCGAGATGCAGGGCAACAGGAACGGTGATGCCGAGAGTGTCTATCATGCCCTTTGTCATTGCGACTACCGTGTTAAAGCCGCACATATACTTGCCTGCGCCTTCGGAAACGCCGAGGATAACAGGGGAATTGCACTCCTGTGCGGTGAGCAGGATAGCCTTTGTCCATTCGAGGTTGTTGATGTTGAACTGACCAACGGCATACTTGCCGTCACGAGCCTTGTTCAGCATATCTTTTGCAGAAACTAACATATTGGGGTACTTCCTTTCAAAAAATATTACAGTATTATTTTACCACACTTTGCAGAAAATTGCAATAGATTTTTACACTTTTTCACGAATTGGTCAGCCCACGCTAACCGCCCGCACAGATACCGTCAGTTCAGTCCTTTCATTGTAAGCGAGATACGGTTCTTCTTCGTGTCTATGCCGAGGATGCGCACATTAACGATATCCCCGACCTTTACTACATCGAGCGGGTGCTTTATGTAACGGTCAGCCATCTGCGAGATGTGCACAAGACCGTCCTGATGCACGCCGATATCCACGAATGCGCCGAAATCGGTGATGTTGCGGACTGTGCCTTTGAGCTCCATGCCCTCTTTCAGGCTGTTGATATCAACAACGTCGGTGCGCAGCATCGGCTTCGGCAGCTCATCACGCGGGTCGCGTCCGGGCTTCATCAGCTCCTTTATCATGTCGGTAAGGGTCATGTCTCCGACACCGGCTTCCTCCGCCGCCTTCTTTATCCCGAGCTCCTTCACCTTCTTGTTTATCTTCTCGCCGGCTGCCTTTGAGCTTTCACCAACAATGTCGCTTTCCGTAAGCCCGCATATTTCGAGCAGCTTTCTTGCAGCAGCATAGCTCTCGGGATGCACGGCAGTATTGTCGAGAGGTTCCTTGCCGTCGGGAACACGCAGAAATCCCGCACACTGCTCGAATGTTTTCTTGCCGAGCTTGCTGACTTTGAGCAGCTCCTTGCGTTCCGTGAATTTACCGTTCTCTTCGCGGTACGCTATGATGTTCTTTGCAATTCCCGAGTTGATGCCCGCAACATACGACAGCAGCGCCGCAGACGCGGTATTCACATCAACACCAACGTTGTTCACGCAGTCCTCCACCACGCCGCCGAGAGCCGCCGAGAGCTGCGCGGGCGGCATATCATGCTGGTACTGCCCTACCCCGATAGCTTTCGGCTCGATCTTTACCAGCTCCGACAGCGGATCCTGCAAACGCCTTGCTATAGATACCGCGCTGCGTTCCGTAACGTCAAAGTCGGGAAACTCCTCCTGCGCCAGCTTGCTTGCCGAGTACACGCTCGCGCCCGCTTCCGACACAACCATGTAACTTACCGGCGTGTCAAGCTCGTGTATCATGTCCGCGACAAAGACCTCGCTCTCATGGCTCGCAGTGCCGTTGCCGATAGATATCGCGGTAACGCCGTACTTCTTTATCAGAGCGGTGAGCTTGCGCTTCGATTCCTCGATCTTGTTGTGCGGGGGCGTGGGATATACCACCGCCGTGTCAAGCACCTTGCCTGTGGCATCAACCACAGATATCTTGCAGCCTGTACGGTAAGCGGGGTCAAGCCCCATTGTCACCATGCCTTTTACGGGCGGCTGCATCAGGAGCTGACGGAGATTGTCGCCGAACACCTTTATCGCGGCGGTGCAGGCTCTCTCGGTAAGGTCGTTCCTCACACGTCGCTCGACAGACGGGTGTATCAGACGCTTGTAAGCGTCCGCCGCAGCAGCCGCTACCAGTTCCGCATTCTTATTTCTTGCGGTAACGCATCGGCTGTTGATAGTTGCAAGCATATTGTCGGCATCCACCTCAACGGAAACTTTCAGCACTCCCTCGCGTTCGCCGCGGTCTATGGCAAGTATGCGGTGGGTGGGTATCTTCGTCACCGCTTCGTGATAATCGTAATAGTTCGTATAGACGGTATCCGTTTCGTCGTCCGCATCGGCTTTCACGGATGTGAGAACGGCGCTGCGGTCATACAGTCCGCCGAGTATCCTGCGTATCTCCGGGTCGTCGGATATATTCTCGGCGATTATGTCGGATGCGCCGTTTATCGCGTCTTCGGCTGTTTCAATGCCCTTTTCCGCGTCCACATACTTTTCCGCTTCCGCATAGGGGTCGTCGGCAGACTGCGCGGCGATGAATTCCGCGAGCGGTCCGAGTCCCTTTTCCCTTGCTGCGCTCGCACGTGTCTTTTTCTTCGGCTTATACGGACGGTAGATATCTTCCACCGCCGCAAGCGTTTCGGCTTCGGAAAGGCTGTTCACTATATCGTCGGTCAGCTTGCCGAGCTCCTCTATTGCCGCACGCACTTCCTCCTTGCGCTTTTCGAGGTTGCGCAGGTATGTAAGGCGATCCGACAGCTCACGCAGCACCACGTCGTCCAGCGCGCCGGTAGCTTCTTTTCTGTACCGCGCTATGAACGGTATGGTGTTGCCCGCGTCGAGCAGTTCGACAGCGGCTTCGGTCTGTGTCGGTCTTATGCCGAGTTCTTTTGAGATGATCTCTGTTATATTCATTGGGGCCTCCTGTGTGACCTGTGGGAAATGCTGCCCTCACGGGTCGATAGTTCTTTTTATTATACTACATTTTCACATAAAATGCAAGCCTTCCCGCACATTCGCACACAAAAAACTCCCGCCCATCCGGAAAGTTCCTGTACCATGAGCG
>CAMHBE010000273.1 GCA_946183095.1 uncultured Clostridia bacterium
GGCATGCCGAGGGCATACCTGCTTACTATATAATATCACATTTTTTCCGAATTGTAAACAATTTAGCAAGATTTTGTAGATTTGACTTAAAACCAACCGCGATTTTTGGTTATTTTAACAACACAAAATACAACCGCAAAATACGCGAACAGCTCTCCCGACCTGCAGGAGAGCTAAATAAGATCACATTCCGAAATTCTTTTTCACATCATCTGTAAATCTTTTCAGTTTATCGGAGAAACTGCTTTTCTTCTCGTAGTTCTTTTCCGTGAGCTGGTCGGAAAATGCCACGAGCGCATCCTTCTGTTTCTTGCTGAGGTTTTTCGGAACCTCGAGGATGACCTTCACCATCTGATCTCCTCGGCCGTCACGCTGCAATTTCTGAACGCCCTTTCCGCGCAGTCTGAATATCGTATCGGGCTGTGTACCTGCGGGGATGCTGTAAGAAACATTGCCGTCGATAGTCGGAACGGTTATCTCATCGCCGAGCACCGCCTGTGAATATGTTATCGGTATCTCCGTCCAGATATCGAAGCCCTTGCGCTCGAACAGCTGGCTCTTCTTCACGGAGATACGGACATTGAGGTCGCCGCGCTGACCGCCGTTCTGCCCCATGTTGCCCTGCCCTGCCACGCGCAGTATCTGTCCGTCGTCGATACCCGCGGGGATATTGACGGAAACGGTGCGTTTCTTCTGAACCCGCCCGGTACCGCGGCAGGTCGTGCACGGGTCGTCGATAGTCTTTCCTCTGCCGCCGCATTTCGTGCAGGGACGTGTCGAAGCCATAGTGCCGAAAAGTGTACGCTGGTTGAAACGTATCTTGCCGGTGCCGCCGCACTCTGTGCAGGTCTTGGGGGACGTGCCGGGCTTTGCGCCGCTGCCGTTGCAGGTATCACAGACTTCGGAGCGGTTGACATCTATGTTGACCTGTACACCCTTGCAGGCATCCATGAACGATATCTCCTTGCTCATGCTGATATCGGAACCCCTGCGCGGCGCGTTCGGGTCGCTGCCGGAGCGGGTACTGCCGCCCATTCCGCCGCCGAAGAACTGGTCGAATATATCGCCGAGGTCGATGCCGTCGCCGGTGGAGAAGCCGCTGAATCCGCTGCTGAACCCGCCGAATCCGCCTGCTCCCGCACCGTAGGACGGGTCAACGCCGGCGTGTCCGAACTGGTCGTATCTCTGACGCTTCTGCGGATCGGAAAGCACATCGTTCGCTTCGTTTACTTCCTTGAACTTTTCCGCGGCTTCGGGGTCATCGGGGTGAAGATCGGGGTGGTACATCTTCGCCATTTTGCGGTATGCTTTTTTTATCTCTTCCTCGCTCGCACCCTTCTGAATGCCGAGGACTTCATAATAATCGCGTTTATCCGCCATACTTACCTCCTTGTTGAATTAAGAATTATAAACGCTGCATTTTATCCGACCAGCGGCAAAACATTATATCTTGTTTTCCCGCTTCTATGTTTTGTCAGTCACCGGTATGATACAGGCTGTCACACGATTCATAATTCCTAATTTCCTAATTGCCAAAGTGCTATCGGGCATTTCTTACCCGACAGCACTCCTGCAAATAAGATCAGTTCACATCTTTGTAGTCGGCGTCAACGATGTTGTCGTCGGGAGCCGCACCAGCAGCATCACCGGAAGTTCCCGCACCCTGTACGTCGGGACCTGCCGCACCGGGCTGACCGCCTGTCTGCTGATATACCTTCTGTGCAACTTCATAGAATGCCTTCTGGAGTTCATCCTTGGCGTTCTTTATGGAGTTGATATCGCTGCCCTTGAGCGCATCTTTCAGAGCATCGAGCTTCGGATTTACATTATTTTTGTCTGCATCCGTCACCTTGTCGCCGAAATCTGTCATCGACTTCTCGACCTGATATACCATCTGGTCGGCTTCGTTGCGGACATCTATCTCTTCCTTCTTCTTCGCGTCCTCAGCAGCGTAAGCCTCAGCGTCCTTTACCGCGCGGTCGATCTCTTCCTTGCTCATGTTTGTGGAAGCAGTGATGCTGATGTGCTGTTCCTTGCCGGTGCCGAGATCCTTTGCGGAAACGTTGACGATACCGTTCGCGTCTATATCGAACGTGACCTCGATCTGCGGAACACCTCTCGGAGCGGGAGCGATGCCGTCAAGTCTGAATGTGCCTATGGACTTGTTGTCCTTTGCAAATTCACGCTCGCCCTGGAGAATGTTGATATCGACGCTGGGCTGATTGTCAACAGCGGTGGAGTATATCTGTGTTTTCTTTGTCGGGATAGTTGTGTTTCTCTCGATCATCTTCGTGCAGACACCGCCGAGTGTCTCGATACCGAGTGAAAGAGGAGTTACATCGAGCAGCAGGAGCCCGGTGACTTCCTTGTTGAGAACGCCGCCCTGGAGAGCCGCACCCATTGCAACACACTCATCGGGGTTGATGCCCTTGAACGGTTCCTTGCCGAGGTAGCTCTTTACAGCATCCTGCACCGCTGGGATACGGGTTGAACCGCCGACCAGCAGTATCTTGTCGATCTCGCTGAGTTTCAGACCGCTGTCTGCAACAGCCTGTTTCAGCGGACCCATGGTAGCTTCAACGAGGTCTGCGGTGAGTTCGTTGAACTTTGCTCTTGTAAGTGTCACATTCAGGTGCTTAGGACCTGTTGCGTCCGCTGTGATATACGGGATATTCACGTTTACGGAAGTGGAGTTGGAGAGTGCGATCTTCGCCTTCTCGGCTTCATCTTTCAGTCTCTGCATAGCGAACTTGTCGTTGCGCAGATCTGTGCCGTCGGACTTCTTGAATTCGGACACGAGGTAGTCTATGATCCTCTGGTCGAAGTCATCGCCGCCGAGACGGTTGTTGCCGGCAGTTGCGAGAACTTCCTGAACTCCGTCGCCTATCTCGATAACGGAAACATCGAAAGTACCGCCGCCGAGGTCATATACGACGATCTTCTGGTCGTTCTCCTTGTCGATGCCGTATGCGAGCGCTGCCGCTGTAGGCTCGTTGATTATTCTGTGAACTTTCAGTCCCGCGATCTGACCTGCATCCTTTGTAGCCTGTCTCTGTGAGTCTGTGAAGTATGCAGGGACCGTGATGACCGCATCGGTGACTTTCTCGCCGAGGTAGCTCTCTGCTTCAGCCTTGAGCTTCTGGAGTATCATCGCCGATATCTCCTGAGGAGTGTACTTCTTGCCGTCGATATCTACCTTGTAGTCGCTGCCCATGTGGCGCTTGATAGAGATGATGGTCCTTTCGGGGTTCGTGACCGCCTGGTTTTTCGCGAGCTGACCGACAAGTCTCTCGCCGTCCTTTGTGAATGCCACCACGGAAGGAGTTGTTCTGCTGCCTTCGCTGTTTGTGATGACGGTAGCTTCGCCGCCTTCAATAACGGATACGCACGAATTCGTGGTTCCTAAGTCGATTCCTATGA
>CAMHBE010000274.1 GCA_946183095.1 uncultured Clostridia bacterium
ATAGCATATTTTTTTCAGTTTGTCACCTGTTTCACAAAATATTTTTTATTTTTTTTGCAATTTCTTTTGTCGGATATTTCAGAAAACTATGTATAATCAAAAACATCCCCCGTATTGCTCGGGGGATGCGGTCAACCGTTGAACTTTATCGGATCTTTTTTATCTATCGGGTATGGTCTGTCATCTTTGAAGTAGAAATCTATCCATTCTCCTATGGAATTTGTAACATCTCTGGTGATCTCCGTATCTTCCTTTATCTGGTCTATGTCGTCCTTCATCACAGAGGTGTCTTCCTTAAGCTGCTCGATATCACCCTTCATCACAGAGGTGTCTTCCTTGAGCTGCTCGATATCACCCTTCATCACAGAGGTATCTTCCTTGAGCTGCTCAATATCACCCTTCATCACAGAGGTATCTTCCTTGAGCTGCTCGATATCACCCTTCATCACAGAGGTGTCTTCCTTAAGCTGCTCGATATCACCCTTCATCTGTGAGATATCGAACTCAATTGAATCCAATCTGTTCTCAACTGTATCAAGCCGTTTATCAACGGTATCGAGTCGTTTATCAACGGTATCGAGTCGTTTATCAACGGTATCGAGCCGTTTATCAACAGTATCGAGCCTGTTCTCAACAGTATCAAGACGGACTTCGATCTTGTCAAAACGTACATTCATTTCTGAACGAACACCGTTGACTTCTTCCTGCATTATGGCTTTTATCGCCTGAAGATCTTCATTTGTAAGCATATCTCTCACCTGCCTTCCGGGATATATACATTATACCACTTCCGGAATATATTGTCAAGCACATTCGCAAATTGTCCGGCAGGGATGACTGCAAAAACTACATATAATGTGACACTGATGCCATGCTTCCTTGCGTTGATAATGAAAGAAAACAGGGGTCGGTGTTCAGCCGAATTTAACACGAAAATTATCCGGGTAAGCAGCAATGAGCCGCTCTGCAAGCGCATCCGAGATCTCTATAAGCATACGTTCATAGGTACACTGCAAGGGCGAGACTTTGTTTTCGTCATCGGTCTGGAGACGGTTGGCACAGCCGCAGGAGTTCGCGCAGCGCCGTATCAATGCGCACCCCGAGCATTCCTCCGGTGTGGACGCACGCCTTGCAAGCCCGATCTGTCTTTTCCTGTCGATGCCGTCAAAAACATTTCCGAGGCAATAGTCTGCGTCTCCGATGAACTGCGTACAAGGGTATATCTTACCGTCGGTGTCTATCGGCATCTGCCGGAACCCAAGGTGGCAGTGGTCGGCGGAATTGCGGTCTTTGATACAGTCACCGATCTTGCTGTCGAACGGACTGAAATAGAAATACTCACCGTTCTTGAACAGCTTTTCGTAATATGCCGCCAGCTTTTGAAGCTCACCGCGAAGCTGTACGATGTGTCCGTCAGTCCAGTTCACCTTGCTGCCATAGGCGATAGTTGCGATAACGCGGCGGAAACCCAAATCGTGCAGGTATTCCACTGAGACTGCAAATTCCCCGACAGCCTGCGGTGCTATCGTCATCATTGCATAAGAACCCGGCATCTTTTTCAGCAGTAACAGCGCGTTTTTCTCAACGTCAGCGAATGTCCCGCCGCCAGCCCTGTAGCAGCGGCACTTGTCCTGCGCACGCCCGTCGAATGACAGACCTATTACTGTGCCGTATTCTTTCAGCTTGTCGAGAAATCCACCGTCAAGCAGCGTTCCGTTGGTGGTCATGCGGCTCGAAGTTTTTTTGTTCAGTTTCTCCGCAAGCTGTCTGCATCGCTCCAGCCCTTTAAGTATCAGCTCACGTTCGAGCATGGGCTCACCGCCGAAATAACAAAAACCGCCGCCCGCACCTGTTGCAAACGCAAGATCGCACGCGGCGTAAAGTATTTCCTCGGACATACGGCGCGGCTGCTTTACCGCAGGACAATATGCACAGTCAAGGTTGCAGGCGTCGGTCAGATGCAGCGTGAAGTTCATACAGTTCACTCCTTTTTGACAGCGTCGGTAGGGCTTTTCTTCCTTCGACATTGCAATTATACCGCAGCTGCAACTGAATGTAAAGGGTACTCCAAATTTTTTCATTCGGTTTTTGGGATGAAAAATTTTGGAGCCTCCCCCTTGACATTCAGCCGCAGCTGCTGTTGCAGGCAATTAGTCGAAGAAAGGAAAAGAGTGCTGCCCGGCTGCGATGTCAGTTCACGTCTTCGGGCACAGCGATATCGCCGTCAAGTTCAGCCACTTCGTATTCATCCTCCGGGATGTATGGCTCGCCTTCGAGTTCGGGTTCCTCATAATCGAAAATACCCGTCGAACGGAGTTCATCGGCGAATTTCTCCGCTGCTTTCTTGCTTAACGTGCCGTTAAAGTCCGACACTTCCACAAAGATCACCGTTATCGTCCGATCTCCGAATCCTGTTTCTTTGTAATAGCCGTATCTGTACTCAACAGCGCCCATTTTTTGCAGTGCATCGAGTGTGTCTTTGTCGTTCGTGTCGATGAAAGACAGGAACGATGACGGTTCCGATTCCCGGCTGCCCTGCAAACATACATTCAGCGGTGCCTGTATGCTGTAGCCGTTCCCTCTTATCCATGCTGTCACGTTTCTATCTTCGGGCAGGGACGCGGTGATGAACGTCTTTGAAAACTCCTTCGACAGAACGTCGATATTCCTGTTAGCATATCCGGTGAGCGCGGGATCTGTTTCTTCTTCCACAACTTCCACATCTCCGTCAAGTTCCACTACCTCGTATTCATCCTCTTCGGGTGGTGCGACCACTCCGGAGAGTTCTGTTTCTGTACATTCTTCCGGCTCTATGAGCATTCCCTCGACCTCACAGGCTTCGTAGGTCGTTGTGACTTCGGTTGCGGCTGCTGTGGTCAGTGCGGCTAAGGTAGTTGTGACTGCCGTTGTCGCTGCCGCAATTTCCTCGGTGGTAAGCGCTGCCGTTGTTGTTGTTGTTTCCTCGGCAGTGGTCGTTGTTTCTGTTTCAGTCGTTGTTTCTTCGGTAACAGCTGCGGCAGTTTCATTCGCTGTTGTCGTTGTATCCTCGACAGTCGTTATTGTTCCCGCAACAGAAGTATCCTGAACTGCAACAGTCTGCTTGTACGCGGGGGCGGGCAGTGTATCGGCGGCGGTAGTTATCTTTCCGGTATTTTCCGCACAGCCGGAGACGGATGCCGCAGCTGTCAGCAATGCCGCGATCTTTAATGCGTAGGCGGGTCTTGCATAATTTTTAACAGGCGATATTTTCATTTTACATACCTCCTTTTCCCTTCTATAACATAACACTCTTTTCCGGTCAGAGAGGTTACAAAAACTATCTTGTACAGTTGCACAAACATCGTTGTGCATATCTTACAAACCCTCAGAGCCTCGTGCATTTTTTGTACATGGTGATGTAGGAAGCATCTTCCT
>CAMHBE010000275.1 GCA_946183095.1 uncultured Clostridia bacterium
GATGCAAATGGCGATAACATTCAACAATCTCCGCATTTACAGGCTCAAGGAAGGGCTCACACAGGAAGAACTCGCCGAAAAGATAGGGGTATCGAGACAGTCCGTCGCAAAATGGGAACGCGGCGAGTCGCTGCCCGATATCGGATCCTGCATAGCTCTGTCGGAACTGTTCGGTATCACCGTTGACGTTCTGGTGCGCAATATGCGGGAGCTTCCGAAAGGCACCGATGCCGGGAAACATACATTCGGCATCAGCAAAATAAACGAAAAGGGGCAGATAACCCTGCCGGCGGAATGCAGAAGGATATTCGGGCTTAAACCCGGAGACTCACTGCTGGTGCTCGGTGACGAGGAAAAAGGCATCGCACTCGTCAACCTCGGCAGTATGCTCCCGGAAAACGGGTGACGGATATGGATGCGATAACAACAAGAAAACTCACAAAAAAGTACAAAACAAAGACCGCCGTTGACGCGATAGACCTTACGGTGCGCGAAGGCGAGCTGTTCGCCCTGCTCGGAGTGAACGGCGCAGGCAAGACCACCACGGTCAGGATGCTCACCTGTCTGTCCGCGCCGACTTCCGGAGAAGCCGAGGTCTGCGGCAGCAGCGTTATCACCGCCAAAGAAGACGTGAAGCGCATCACCGGCATTTCCCCGCAGGACACGTCGGTGGCGGAAAAACTCACAGTCCGGGAAAATCTCGAATTTATGGCGAAGATACACGGTTACGGTAAAAATGCCGTGAAAGAGCGCGCCGACAAGATGATAGCGACATTCGGGCTGGAGGAATACGAAAGCTCGCGCGCGCACTTTCCGGCGGCTGGAAGCGAAAACTAAGCATAGCTATGGCACTGATATCGGAGCCGAAGGTGCTTTTCCTCGATGAACCCACGCTGGGACTGGATGTTCTTGCAAGACGCGAACTCTGGCGGGCTGTCGAGAAGCTCAAAGGCACCATGACTATCATCCTCACGACACACTACATGGAGGAAGCCGAGGCACTCTCCGACCGCATCGCCATAATGACAGGCGGTAAGTTCGCGGCTGTGGGGACTCTCGCGGAGATAGAAGAAACTGCCGGAACAAAGGGGCTTGAAAACGCCTTTGTTGCAATTGTTGAGAAGGAGGCGGGGAAATGAACAGGATATCCGCATTTACGTCCCGCAATATAAAAGAGCTGATGCGTGACCCGCTCAGCTACATATTCTGTGTGGCATTTCCCATAGTGATGCTGCTCGTAATGACCCTCGTGAACAGCAGCATACCCGAAGAAGCGAACATGACACTGTTCAGGATAGAAAATCTCAGCGGCGGCATCATCATCTTCGGACAGACTTTCGTGATGCTCTTCGCCGCTCTCACCGTCTCTCAGGACAGGAGCGGAGCCTTTCTCGTAAGGCTGTACGCGTCGCCCATGCGCCCTATGGATCTCGTCGCGGGGTATGCCCTGCCGATGCTCGTTATTGCACTTGCGCAGGCGATCCTCACATTCGCCGTATCGTTCATCATCTCGCTCATCACCGGTAACGCGCTCAGCACAGCGGGTATGCTCACTGCGGCGGTTTCCGCGGTACCTTCCGCCGTGATGTTCACCGCTATCGGCATACTTTTCGGCTCGCTGTTCGGCGAGAAAGCGGCTCCGGGGCTGTGTTCCGTTATCATCTCACTCGGCTCGTTCCTCGGCGGTATATGGTTCGACGCGGAAAAAACCGGCGGCGTGCTGCTCACCGTTTGCAGGATATTCCCGTTCTTCTGGTGTACAAAATGCGTAAGATCGGCGACCGTCCTTGACTTTTCGGTCGAAAACTACCTTTTCCCGCTCGTCATTACCGCCGCATGGGCAGCCGTGATATCGTTTCTCGCGATATTCGTATTCGGCAGACGCATGAGAGCGGACTTGTCATAATAAAAAACGGCGAATGCGCCGTTTAGTGGGTGCAGCGGCGCATTCGCGCTGTCTTTGCAGACGGCACAAGGGCTACGCGCTCCACTGCACGATGCAGTGCTTTGACCGCCAAAGGCGTGCAGGACGCACGCTTACCAAGCGGTCAATAGTTGACTTGCGGCAGCCGTCTGTCGGTCATCCCTCTCTGCGGCTTTTGCGATGCAAAAGCTCCACCTCACCCGCTAATCGGGGAGATCGCGCTGCACCGAAATAATATTGGCATCATCTCTTCCGAGGTAGTTAACACACATCATCGTGATATCGTCGAAGGGGTCGAGCTTGCCGACGAATGACGCTATATCGCTGCGCATGGATCCGAGAAGCTCCGACGACGACATAGCGATACCTTTGTCAAGAGCGCTCACCATTGCGTCAAGTCCGTAGCGCGCACCCTCGCCGTTCTTCGCTTCCGGTACGCCGTCCGTATAAAGGAACAGCTTGTCGCCGGGCTCCAGAACGAGCTTCTCGTCTATGAACTCCATGTCCTCCATTGCCGCAAGGGGCGGGCAGTTGTCACACTTTATGATGTCGAAGCCTTTTCCGGCTTTCCCGACCGCCGGGTATTCATGCCCCGCGTTCACATATTCTATTTCACCCGTTTTCAGGTCGAGTATGCCGAGCCATACGGTGACGAAAAGACCCGATCTGTTGTTCTGGCAGAGTATGTTGTTCACCTTGAAGAGTATTTCCGACGGAGCTCCGCCCGCGTGTACGGCATTTCGTATGACTATTTTCGCCGTCGTCATGAACAGCGCCGCCGGGACCCCCTTCCCTGCCACGTCCGCCATTACCAGAACGATACGGTCGCGGTCAACAAAGAAGAAGTCGTAGAAGTCGCCGCCTATCTCCTTCGCGGGGGTCATGGTGGCATACAGCTCTATGTCATCTCTTTCCGGGTAATCCGTCGGCAGCATATCCGCCTGTATCTTCGCGGCAACACCGAGTTCCGCGCCGATACGGGCTCTTTCCTTGTCTATCTTTGAAATACGCTTTACGAGGGTGATTATCGAAACGAGAAGCAGTATGAACGACAGCGACACAGCGATAATTATATATATGACGTATCTGCCGATAGTGCTGCTTACCTCGGTAATGACGGAACGCGGCAGCAGTGTGGCGAAATTCCAGCCGTGTACGCCTATGGACACGACCGACGCTATCATGTCTTTGCTGCCGTCCCTGTACGTTACCGTGCTGCCCGCGCTGAGGTCGGGCATATCACCTATGACATCGCTGATGTAATGGTCGTTCTCGTCAACGTAGTCGGTCCCCGGAGTAAACGCGAGTACAACTCCGTCGTCGTCAAACAGCACGTTTGCGCCGCTTTCCGCAAATGTGACGGTCTCCAGCAGTTTGTTGATGATATCCTTTGTGAATGTTCCGAAAACGATACCCACGGTTTTTTCTTCCTTTATTATCGGAACAGCCAGCACGAGGACTTCATCGTTATCTTCGTCGATATATGT
>CAMHBE010000276.1 GCA_946183095.1 uncultured Clostridia bacterium
CCATGAACAAAAAGATCACAGCCGCTTTTGCTGCTCTTTGTGTGCTGCTTACGGCGACAGGCTGCGGGAACAGCGCTCCGGCGGCAACGACACCTGCCGAAACGACAGCGGCAACGACAAAGGCGACCACGACCGCAGCGGAAGAGGTCGAAGAAGAGGACGGCAGCGAGGAAAGCAACGAAGGCAACGAAGGCAACGAAGATGATTCCGGCGAGGAAGAAAGTTCCGGAGAAGAAGGCTCCGAGGAGAGCGGAAGCTCCGGCAGCGACGCAGAAGCCATGTCAAACGCATGGGGAGAGCTTTACGGCTATCCCTATAACTTCGAGGGCGGCACCGCTAAGACAATGGACGGAAATATCGCTATAGTTTCGGTTTTCGTTGACACAGAGGAATTTCCGTGGGATTTCAACGAGATTATGGAGACCGAAGCCTATCAGTATTATCTGAACGGCCTTAACATAGCCGTGAACTATCTCACGGAAAAAGCGCAGGAGTACGGCAAATCTCCGAATTTTATCTGGGACTGGTCGGAACATGAGGGTCTGTGCAGCTATTCATCGACCAACCTTATAGAACCTATCAAGGGAGACCAAATCTTCGGTATGGCATGGCAGCATATATCGACCGATATAGATACCGCCGCTATACTCCAAGAGACCGATGCGGAACAGATAATCTACATATTTGTGTACAATACTCCTCCGGAGTATGAGCCTTACGGAGAATACCACGGTCCCTACTGCAATGTCTACTTGACAGAAGAGAAAGAAAAAGAGACTGACCCGGAATCTCCGCCAGATCCTCCTTACGAAACGATATATCTTACCATGGGCTATTTCAACTACCAGCCGCAGTATGTAACTCCGTCAACTATAGCACATGAGATACTCCACGCATTCGGAGCTTCAGACCTTTATATGGACGCAGATTCTTATCAGGGTAACGGTTATCCGTACAATATATCGCAGGAATATATTGATTACATAAACAATACCGAGCCTCTTAACGATATCATGCGCTGCCCTGAGTCCGGAGAAGCGGGAAATTATGACACTATCGAAAGCGAAATAACAGATATAACAGCATACTACGTCGGTCTCGCCGATTCTTCCGAAACTGTTGATCAGTGGGGATTCGACAAGCGCCAGGATTATTCTTTCTGACATAACTGACAAATCAAAACGGAGGACACTCTATGAAGAAAAAACTAACAGCCGCTTTTGCGGCAATGGCAGTTCTGGTCACGGCAGGCTGCGGCGGAAATAAAACTGCGCAGACAACTGCGACAGCGGCGGCTCAGGAAAGCCAGCCCGCACAGACAACGACGACCACCGCGGCAGCGAATGACACCGATAACACCGAGGATACCGATGCCGATGACAGCACGGAAAAAGACATCACCGAAGAAGAGACCGACGGCACGGAACGCAGCGTAAGCGGATTTGCACTTTCGGTAAAAGGCTCCGACGGAAAGATGAAGATCTCCCGCGCAGCGAAGAAGAACACATCAATGGGCGATGCCGATACATGGACTGTCTTCGTGTATCTGTGCGGAACAGACCTCGAAAGCGATCAGGCTTCCGCGACCGATGATATCGTGCAAATGACAGCGGCGAAGTATAATGAAAATGTCAAGTTCGTTTTCCAGACCGGAGGCACCGCAGAATGGCAGAACGAGGTCATCAGCCCGGATGCCTGCGAGCGCTATGTGGTCGAGGACGGCGATATCACACTGGTGGATTCCGCGCCGCTCACGAGTATGGGAGACCCTTCCACTCTTGAGAGCTTCCTTGACTGGGGAATTCGGAACTATCCCGCCGAGAAAATGGGATTTGTATTCTGGGATCACGGCGGCGGAAGCATAACGGGCGTCTGCTTCGATGAATTGCACAATGATGATTCTCTTTCACTTGCGGAGATAAATTCGGCTTTCTCGCGGGTCTATGCCAATATGACCGACAAGTTCGAGTTCATCGGCTTTGACTGCTGCCTTATGGGAACTGCGGAGACTGCCAATGTTATCTCTACATACGCAAGATACTTCTACGGCTCACAGGAAACAGAACCGGGAACCGGCTGGGATTACACGGCTATCGGAAATTTCCTCGCGGAAAACCCCTCCGCTGACGGCGGCGAACTCGGCAAGGTGCTTGCGGACAGCTTCTACGATGAATGCGCACTGGGTGAACAGGAAAACGAATGCACATTCACAATAATCGACTGCGAAAAGTTCGATGATTTTGCAGTAGCATTCAACGACTACGCCAATGAGCTTTATACGGCGGCAGGCAGCGATCTTGCGGGCATAGTAAGAGGCGTGAACAAGGCAGATAACTTCGGCGGGAATGACAAGTCCGAGGGCTACACGAACATGGTGGATATCGGCGGCATCGTGAACAACTGCGCGGCATACGCTGACGGAAGCGCTGTGCTTGCGGCACTTGATGACTGCATCGTTTACAAGAAGAACGGCTCACTGCATAAGGATGCTTCGGGACTGTCTGTTTACTATCCGCTTCAGGTAGAGGGTTCGGAGGAACTCAAGACTTTAGCCGGTATCTGCATCAGTCCGTATTTCCTCTCACTCGTCGATATGGTCGCAACAGGCTACACCGGCAACGGCTATGACAATCAGGTATTCTTCACCGAGGACGGTGACTGGTCGAACGAGGATTGTGTTCCCGAAAGCTACGATGACAGCTACTTCGACGAGGGCGATTACGGCGAGAGCGGCGAGAGCAAGCTCATCACCTTTGCGGAGAAGCCCGGATTCGATGACGAGGGATACTACGGCTTCGTGCTCGATGAAAACGGACTCAACTACACCGCCGATGTTTCCGCGATCATACTTATGGATCTCGGAGACAATATGTTGCTTGAACTCGGTGAAACATACGACGTTTACACGGATTGGGACAGCGGTTATTTCGGTGATAATTTTGAAGGAGAATGGCTCTCGCTCCCCGACGGTTCACTGCTTTCCATGTACATTGTTGAAGCGAACAACGACAGCACAGTTTACACATCTCCGATCGAGCTGAACGGCAAGCGCACCAATCTCCGTATAGTTCAGTCAGAAAACAGTGTGAGAATAGAGGGTGCATGGGACGGTATCGACGAAAACGGTATGGCATCCCGTGAGATAATCAAGCTCAAAGCCGGTGACAAGATAGCGCCGATCTACTATATTATCGGCGAAGATGACAGCGAGAGTACATATACTTCGGACGCTTACGAATGGGCAGACGGCGACAATGTGATATATGCACAGCTTCCGAACGGGGATTATTACTACAGATTCAGCATCGACGATGTTTACGGTGACTATTATCTGACCGACCCTGTGGTATTCACAGTCGAAAACGACGGAATATCTTTTCAGGAGCTTGAATAATTAACGGAGGA
>CAMHBE010000277.1 GCA_946183095.1 uncultured Clostridia bacterium
GCAGTTCGGAGGTCATGAATATATTATCAAGACCCGCATAGCCGTCCTTTCGGTCACGGTTGTATTTCACCGCGTATATCATTTTATCCGTATAACCGATATTTCCCACATTATGATCCGCGTCGGCGCCCATGTGTTTCCACGGCTTGCAAAGACACAGGTGGAAACTCTCCGCGCCCTTTATCTGATATGCGTATGAGTATATGACACCGAGGAACGATTCAAGGTCGGTCTGTGACAGAAGGTTCTCCGCCATCATATTGTTCACGGAATCGAAGCCTTCCTCGGAGATCACAGTCTCCCATGTGTCGCGGAGAGCGCATATTTCGGGCATATCCCTGCCGTCGCACCCGCAGCTTTTTCCTATCATAAGGTGCGGCTTTACGTTGAACTCCGGGGGTTCCGCGCCCTCCATGCGGGCTTTTATCCATTCCCCCGCATACTCGCCGAATTCCTCGGCAGGTATCAGCGCGGAAGTTATCGGCACAGGAGAAGTCTGCCCCTCGATCGTGGAGTCGTAGCTCACAACAGCCACCTGACCCGGTATATCCACACCTCGGTCGGCAAGTGCCTTGCACAGACCTATAGTCATTGCGTCATTCGCGCAGACTACTGCTTCCGGCAGTCCCTCGGGGTCGGATATGAGGTGCTCGGCACATTCCTCGCCGCTCATATACCAGAAGTCGCCGTAAAAAATCCTGTTTTCGGAAACTTTCAGTCCGTGGCTCTCCATGGTGTCTATGTAGGCTCTGAGACGCTGCTGCGAATGTTTGTGCCAGCGCTTGCCGGAGAGGAACGCAATATCCCGCATACCGTGGACTTCGATAAGATGCGCGACGAGTTCCGCCACACCGGCGTATCCGTCCGTGAAAATGCAGGGAAAATACTCGCTGTCCTTCTCAATGACCAGCACGGGCTTGCCTTTGAAATCGCTGTGCAGCCTTTCTTCTATCTGATTCAACGCGTCAGCCGTCTGTATGGTGTCACTTAGTATCACCGCCGCATCAAAAAAAGACGGCAGCATAAGGTTGAATATGTTGGAATCTCCCGCCTCACGCTGTGGATTGTCCTGATATTTACGGTACATCGAGAACACGCACACGTCCATATCGTACCTGAAGGAACTCTTCAACAGTCCCGTTATAAATCTTCTCTGATAGCTTTCATCGGCATGACCGACGAATACGGCTATCCTTTTTCTTTTGTCGGGCACTTAACTGCCTCCTCATTTTTATCCGTGTTGTTTCTGTATATCTCTGTTTATGCGGTCTGACAGCTTCTTCATCATGAAGCTCTCGGGAAGGAGCTTTCCCGCCGCCATCAGAAAACGATGCGCCCCTTTGTGGATATAGACCGCTTTTCCTTTTGCGGCGGCGATCAGTGAGCGCTCCGTGAGCTCACGAAGATCGGTGCCGCTCGCCGAAACAGCCGCGCCTTCATCGGCTATCGACGGGTCGTACTCGTTTTCAAGGCTCTCGCCTATGACTGTCATGACGTTTATTCCCTGCCCAGAAAGTTCGCTTCGCAGAGCCTTTGAGTGGCAGCGCAGAAATGTCTTGCACGGGCTGTACACCGCCTGCATCGGCAGGGGTGCGCAGGACGACACCGAACCGTAGTTGATTATGAAGCTGCCAGCCGTCATATACGGTATGCACATTCTTTCAAGCGCAAGCACGCTTTTTATATTGAGATCGACCATAGTGGATATCCGCTTTTCATCGGTCCCGGCAAACGCACCGTATTCGCCTGCTCCGCAGCAGTTTATCAGCATCTTCACCGTCGGCGTTTTCGTTTTCAGCGTCTCGCTTATGAAGCTGTACGACATCTCTTCTCCGAGGTCGAGCGGCATGGGCACAACTTTTATCCTGTCACCGCGTTCCGATATCCCGGCAAGATGCGCGTGCTGTCCCGATATAGCCCAAAGCTCGTCTATCCCGTCACAGACACGCTCAACGGTATCGACGTACTCTGTGCCGATCACCGACGAAGCGCCGGATATCACACATATATCCATAAGGGAATACCCCCTTCTCTGTTTTCGGCACACTCCCACATATACTATTATAGTTGATAATACTTGTTTTGTCAACATTATAATTTCATTTTTTCTCTATTGACTATTTCCGTCAAAAATGATATAATATTTCTATATGACACCCGAAAGGAAGGAATTGCAATAAAATGGCTGTTTACCGTATCTATGTCGAAAAAAAGCCCCGCTACGCCGTAGAGGGAGATCATCTCCTGTCAGATCTGCGGACCTCTCTGCGTATTGACGGGATAACCGGCGTGCGTATCATCAACCGCTACGATGTCGAGGATATCTCCGAGGAAGACCTTGCTCGCTCAATACCCGTCGTGTTCTCGGAACCGCCCGTTGATGACGTGCTCGAAAAGCTGCCCGTTCCCGCGGCGGACGAGAAGATGTTCGCGGTGGAGTTCCTGCCCGGTCAGTTCGACCAGCGTGCCGACAGCGCCGCTCAGTGCATTCAGATGCTCTGCAAGGGTGAGCGCCCCCTCGTGAAGTACGCGAAGATCTACCTGCTCAAAGGGACGATCAGTGACGATGAATTCGCACGCATCAAGCATTACCTCATAAACGCTGTGGAATCCCGCGAGTGCGGCTATGAGGAATACAAGACCCTCAAGACCGAATATGACGTTCCCACGGAAGTCGCCGTACTCGACGGATTTTTGCAGCTCGACAAGGACGGTCTTGCCGATTTCGTCAAGAAGTACGGTCTTGCAATGGACAACGACGACATCAAGTTCTGTCAGGACTACTTCAGGACCGAAAAGCGTGACCCCACCATCACCGAGATACGCATGATAGATACATACTGGTCGGATCACTGCCGCCACACAACATTCGGCACGATAATCGACAACGCTCAGATCGACGCGCCCTACATCGCCGATACCTACGCGGAATACAAGGCTGACCGCGACGAACTCGGACGTTCCGGAAAACCCGTATGTCTCATGGATATCGCTACACTTGCCGCGAAGAAGCTCAAAAAGGACGGCATTCTGAAAGACCTCGACGAGAGCGAAGAGATAAACGCCTGCTCCGTTCGCATAAAGGTAGATGTTGACGGCAAGGACGAGGACTGGCTCCTCATGTTCAAGAACGAGACACACAACCACCCGACCGAGATCGAACCTTTCGGCGGCGCTGCTACCTGTCTTGGCGGAGCTATCAGAGACCCGCTTTCCGGACGTTCCTATGTTTATCAGGCAATGAGAGTTACCGGTGCCGGCAACCCGCTGGTTCCTGTGGCTGACACTATAACAGGAAAGCTCGCACAGAGAAAGATCGTTGTGGGCGCTGCAAACGGATATTCCTCCTACGGCAACCAGATCGGTCTTGCAACAGGCCACGTAAATGAGATCTATCATCCCGGC
>CAMHBE010000278.1 GCA_946183095.1 uncultured Clostridia bacterium
GTGCAGCGTCAGGCTGCCGCAGGTCAAGGGCGCGTAGCCCTTGTGCCGTCTGCAAAGACAGCGCGAATGCGCCGTTGCACCTACTTTATTGATACGCAGCAGTTTTTTCAAAGAAGTCGAGAATACGCTGTTTTGCTTCGTCAGCCTCATCATAGAAAGCGTGTCCGTAACTCTCAAATAAGTACAGCTCACCGTGCAGCTTCTCGGCTGTCTCCCTGAGATCCGCCTGTGAAAATATGCGGTCATCGGAGCCTCCCATAACAAGAACGGGGCAGTGTACGCTGTCAAGTCTTTCATACACGGTATAGCCGTTCATACCTTCGGCTAACCTGACAAATCTTGCAAGTTCATCATCTGTGTATAGTCTCGCCATTGATAGGATAGCATCCCTGTACTTATCCCAAAATGCGTCTGAGTAGATGCTTTCCGCAAATTCGAGGTTGAGGGCATCCTTGTCGCCGGCTCTGGCGTATTCCACCCACTTGCCGACGGTCTTCACCGCATCGTCCGACAGCCGCGATACCGTGGATTCGAGCACCAGCTTTTTCACAAGTTCCGGATGATCGGCGGCGATGATCTGCGCCATGCAGCCGCCCTGTGATACGCCCACCATATATGTGTC
This sequence comes from uncultured Clostridia bacterium, assembly GCA_946183095.1. GTDB lineage: Bacteria > Bacillota > Clostridia > Oscillospirales > Ruminococcaceae > Ruminiclostridium_E. The sequence continues at coordinate 623 of CAMHBE010000278.1, forward strand.
TTTCAGTCCGAGAGCGGTCATTGCCGCAGCCGTATCTTCGCCCATTTCATCTACCGTGTAAGTTTCTGGGATGTCGGTGCGTCTGTCGAACAGATAGACAGTATATTTTGGGGAGAACATCTTGTATGCTCCCGCGACAAAATCTGCCGACTCCATAACGCTCTTAATGCTTATGCCGGGTAACATGACCATGACCTTTTCACCCGAACCGAAGCGGAAATACCGCATCTCAAACTTTTCTGTCACAACTTTTTCTATATTTATGCCCATAATGCTCCTCCGTTCAAAGCGATTTATTGTATTATATCACCTATCTGAAAATTAGTCAAGATGTTGCAATTTTCCGGAAAGTATGATATAATACCTCTGTTTATCAGATCTATACAGGGGCGAAGACATTATGGCAGGATATACAAAAGCAATGACCGAGGGCAGCGTGTTCGGCAATATCATCAGATTTACGCTCCCGCTGCTTTTCGGCAACCTTTTTCAGCAATTATACAACATCGTGGACTCTGTGATCGTCGGTCAGTACCTCGGCAAGAACGCGCTTGCGGCAGTGGGAGCTACCGGCTCGATGACATTTTTCTTCTACTCGCTTTGCATAGGGCTTTCTGTCGGCACGGGCGTACTGATAGCGCAGCATTTCGGTGCAGGCAATGACAGCACCGTAAAAAAGCTGATCGCGAATTCCGCGTATGTTACGGGAGCTATCGGGGCGGTGCTCACTGTTCTGTCTGTGCTGCTTGCACCCGCGCTCATGACCCTGCTGGGTACGCCGGAGTCGATATTTGACGATGCGGTGGGGTATATGCGCATAGCCTGCGCGGGAACTGTAGCTGTTGCGGCGTACAACTGGATAAACGCGGTAATGCGCTCACTCGGCAATTCCCGCATCCCGCTCATATTCCTGATAGTTGCGAGTGTGCTGAATATCGGGCTTGATCTGCTTTTCGTCATGGTATTTCAGATGGGCGTACACGGTGCGGCTCTTGCAACCATACTTGCGCAGGCGCTCTCGGCGGGAAGCTGCATCATCTTCGCGTTCATGAAGTTCCCGCAGTTCAGGATAAGCAGGGAAGAAGCGCGTTTCGACAAAATGACGGCGAAGAACTGCCTGCTGAAAGGTGTTCCGATAGCGCTGCAAAACGCGTTTATCTCGCTGTCGATGATATATCTTCAAAGGACAGCTAACGGTTTCGGCGATACGGTGATAGCGTCCTACACGGCGACCATGCGCGTTGAGCAGCTCATACAGCAGCCGTTCTCTTCCCTCGGGACCGCGCTTTCCACCTTTGTCGGTCAGAATCTCGGTGCCGGCAAGCTCGACCGCTGCATCAGCGGCTACCGGCGCTCAATGGCTGCAATGGCGGTATTCTCCGCGGTGATGCTCGGAGTGTTCCTGCTCGTCAGCGAATATAACGTGGGATTTTTCGTCAGTGACACGGATGTTATCAACATCGGCGGCACCGCGCTCAAACTTTCGGCGTGCTTCTACCTGTTCCTCGGTACCATACATACCACACGCGGGCTGCTCAACGGTGCCGGTGACGTGAACTACGCAATGCTGAACGGATTTGTAGAGGTCATCGGACGTATAGGATTTGCAACTGTCCTCGCCAATATAGAAGCGGTCGGCTGCTGGGCGGTCTGGGCAACATCGGGTCTGACATGGTTCATCACAGGCGTCATGAGTCTTATCCGCTACAGGGGCGGGAAGTGGAAAGGTCACGGAATTACGGATAAGTGAACCTATTTTACGATCACTGTTCACAATTTAAGCGAAAAAGAAAGGTTTACGTTTATGTCTCCCCCTCATTCGGGGGAGACATAAACAATATTTTCTTAAGATGTAGATAGTGATTTTACAATATGTATTGCAAAATTCAGGCAAATGTGTTATAATAATACAGTATATATGATCTCACCTTACCGAAAGGACAAGATATGAATAAAGACAACGAGAGATGTATCATCTGCGGCGATCTGTTCACGGACGATGACGAGAAGATCTATTGCCCGGAATGCGGTGCGCCGATGCACAGGGATTGTTACGATATCGAGGGCAGCTGTCCTCATGAGCCGGTGTATTCGGCAAACAAAGCAGCCGAAGCCGAGAGTGATGCCGACCACAGGAACAAACCACATCTGTACCCCGACGGTGACGGCTGCGAGATATGCGGAAAAGCGTTCCTGCCGGATGATGAAAAGATATACTGTCCGGAGTGCGGCGCTGCTATGCACAAGGTCTGCTATAACATGACGCACAAGTGCCCTTATAAGAAGAGCCCGCCGGTATATAGGACTGCTCCGCAGGTAAGAACTGCCGCCGCGGCTGCCGCATATTTCCCGAAATGCGATATCTGCGGGATTGAGCTGAAAGACGACGAAGAGAAGGTTTACTGCCCGGAATGCGGCACACCCGTCCACAAGGCTTGCTGGGAACGTTCACCGGTCTGCCCGAATGCGAACAGACACGCGGAAGGATACGACTGGGAAAAGGAGCATAAAGAACCTACAGCTGCGGAACGTGAACCCTACGCCGGTGATGCTGCCGGGGATCCCCGCCGCGTCACATTCGAGAATTTCCCCGAACTTATAATAGAACACCCCATACGTTCTCCCGAAAGCGGTGAGGAACTGACCTGCCGCGGCGTAAGGCAGAGTGAGCTGATGCACTTCCTCGGACTGTACAATTTCAGCACGCCGAGGTTCTTTACGCTGTTCATGAACATGGCGAACGCCGGAAAGGTGGTTTCCTTCAACTTCTCGGC
>CAMHBE010000279.1 GCA_946183095.1 uncultured Clostridia bacterium
GGGACAACCTGGAGAATCACTTTTGTTCTGTTCGCTATGACGCTTACGTTGAGGAAAACGGCGCAGCTCCCGAGGGTGAGTTCACATACTCTGTCGAGGACGAGGAAACCCTCGAAACAACAGACGAAACTGCAACTATCGAGGATTACAACGAGGCGCTTGCAACTGTCGAGCGTATCGGCGAAGAGCCCGCTCCTGCGGACTACGGCGTGTTTGTGCCGAGTATCCCCGCTATTATCGAGAGCGGACTTGATAAGGTCGGCGCGGCTGACTGGCTGAAGGGTCTTATCCTTGACGGTATCGTTGCGGGCGTGGGAGCTGTTCTCGGCTTCGTTCCGCAGATGCTGGTGCTGTTCTTCCTGCTTGCGGCTCTTGAAGCCTGCGGATATATGGCGCGTATCGCATTCGTCCTTGACCGTGTGTTCCGCAAGTTCGGTCTTTCGGGCAAGTCGTTCATACCTATGCTTGTCGGCGTAGGCTGCGGAGTTCCCGGTATCATGGCAAGCCGTACTATCGAGAACGAGCGCGACAGACGTATGACTATCATGACGACCACATTCATTCCCTGCGGTGCGAAATTACCGTTTATCGCAATGATAGCAGGCGCTATTTTCAGCGGCTCATGGATAATATCGGTGTCCGCATACTTCATTGGTATGGCTGCTATAATCGTATCGGGTATCATGCTCAAAAAGACGGTGATGTTCGCGGGCGACCCCGCTCCCTTCGTTATGGAGCTCCCCGCTTACCATATGCCGACACTCAGCAATGTGCTCCGCTCAATGTGGGAGCGCGGCTGGTCGTTTATCAAGAAGGCGGGCTCGATAATCCTGCTTTCAACTATCGTTATCTGGTTCCTGTCGCGTTTCGGAACAGTTGACGGCAGCTTCACAATGCTTGAGGAGGATCAGCTCGACAGCTCGCTCCTTGCAGGCTTCGGCTCGCTTATCGCATGGATATTCGCTCCTCTCGGCTGGGGCAACTGGCAGGCAGCTGTTGCGTCTATCACGGGACTTGTCGCGAAGGAGAACATCGTAGGTACTATGGGCGTTCTCTACGGCGGCGGAGAAGGAACTGTATGGCAGACTCTTGCTGAAAAATTCACCGGAATCACAGGCTTTTCGTTCCTCGTGTTCAACCTGCTCTGTGCTCCCTGCTTTGCGGCTATCGGAGCTATCAAGCGCGAGATGAACAACGCGAAGTGGACTGCTTTCGCTATCGCTTATCAGTGCGGATTTGCTTATGCTATCGCGCTTATGATAACTCAGTTAGGCGGACTTTTCACAGGCGAATCCAATATCATCGGCGTTATCGCGGCGGCTGCGATACTGGCGTTTATGTGCTATATGCTCTTTGTCAAGAAGTATAAGGAAGCTCAGAAATTCACAGGCAAAGTCAAGACTTCAAAGGCGTAAAGGAGTGGTAATATGCTCGCATGGCTGACAGCAAATCTCGGGACCATCATCGTGTCGCTGATACTCATTGGCATAGTTACGGCGATAATAGTCAAAATGGTAAAGGATAAGAAAAGCGGCAAGGGTTCCTGCGGCTGCGGCTGCGAGCACTGTGCAATGCACGGGAAATGCCGCAAATAAAATGATAGAGGGGCGATGTGGGCATCGCCCCCTACAAAAGCATATTGTTAGTATATGCTAATACAAAGGAGGAATTATGAGCATAGTGATAGTTGGCGGCAATGACCGCATGGCAACTCGTTATCAGGATATCTGCAAATCGTTCAACCACAAGTCGAAGGTATTCACTCAAATGCCCGCCGACTTCGAGAGCAAGCTCGGTACTCCCGATCTTATGGTCGTTTTCACGGGGACCTGTTCTCATAAAATGCTGGGAGCTGTCAAGAAAAGCTCCGAGAAAAGGGGCGTGCCTGTGGAGCACGTTCACAGCTCCAGTGTAAGCGCGCTGAAGCAGCTTCTCACCGATATCAAAAGGAGAAAATATGTCCGAAGTTGAACGCAAAAGCATTGACGGCGTGCTTGCCTTCCACGGCGCTCCGACGCTGCTCGGAGTGAAGTGCGCGAACCTTATTTCGTTTGATATGTGCGAGGGTACAATGTCGGAATATCTGCACGAATTTGCGGATAAGCTCTCTGACTGCGGACTTACGGCAATACAGCTGTGCAAGTGCCGCAAGCGCACACTTGTATACATCTACAACGAGAAAATGCTGACTGCATGGCTCGGTATGCCGCAGGTGAAGCAATTCCTTTCGGAGTACGGCTATACCTGCGATATGAGCCCTGAACAAAAGCTCCGCAGGCTGAGCTGCCGTATGAGCTGCGGCAGCTTTCCGCACGAGATAGGGGCTTTTCTCGGCTATCCTGTTGAGGATATACGGGGATTTATCAGTAACAGCGGCAAAAACTGTCTGCTTTGCGGTTACTGGAAGGTCTATGAAAACGCCGAAAAGGCACGGCAGACATTTAAAACTTACGATCGTTGCAGGGATACCCTGTTCGATAGAATAAAATCAGGTCTGGACTTGTTTCAGGCTGTTTCCAAGGAGGAAAATATGTGAAAACAGCAGTAATTTATTGGAGCGGCACAGGCAACACCGAGGCTATGGCCAAGGCGGCTGCCGAGGCTGCAAACGCAGAGCTTTTCGCAGTATCGGAGTTCGGCGGAAACGTCGACGACTACGATGCGTTCGCATTCGGCTGCCCCGCAATGGGCGCTGAGGTGCTCGAAGAGGACGAGTTCGAGCCGTTCTTCACGGATATCGAAGGCTCGCTCAGCGGCAAAAAGGTGCTTCTCTTCGGCTCTTACGGCTGGGGCGACGGCGAGTGGATGCGTAACTGGTACGACCGCACAAAGGCGGCAGGTGCGGAGCTCATCGGCGACGAGGGCTTTATCGTAAACGAGGCGGCTTCCGATGATGACCTTGCAAAGCTGAAAGAGCTTGCGGCGCAGCTTGCGTAAGGAGGAACTATGAAAAAGACAATTTCACTTATAAGCGCAGCGGCGCTCGCTGCACTTACCACTGCTTCGCTGCCTGTCAGTGCGGCTGACGGCGATAAGGTCTACGGCACGATGAATATCCCTTATGCCGATTTCTATGCGGCTGAGATCGGAAGTGCTTATGAGGTTGACGCTGTTTCGTCTGCGACAACGAGCAAGTGGGCTATGAACGAGCCCGGCAAGCTCGTTGCGGGCACATACAACGACGGTAACGGAACTATCCTCGGCGTGACATTCCCTGTTGAGGTCGATTCCGCAGACGCTGACAAGCTCGAACGAGGTGCTCCGCACGGAGATCGTGTCCCTCAACAACCGCATCACGCGCCAGACCCTTCTCATCAACCGCATGAAGAACACGTCCGACGGGTCGCCGTCGCATGCCGGCAGCCTGGCCGGCATCGTCC
>CAMHBE010000280.1 GCA_946183095.1 uncultured Clostridia bacterium
CTTTGTACCGACGAGATAGCATCGGGGCGCTCGAACGTCAATGTGATAGCAAAAACCGTGAACGCGGATGTTCTTGCGATCGACATAGGCGTAGCGGGCGAAACGAAAGCACGGAACTGCAAAATAGCACACGGCACGAAAAATTTTACTGAGGGCGCGGCAATGACCGCTGACGAAGCAGAAGCGGCAGTTTCGGTCGGTATCGACATTGTACGGGAACTGAAAAGCTCCGGCACCGATATTATAGTTACAGGTGAAATGGGTATAGGAAATACCACGGCAGCTGCCGCAGTGACATCGGCACTGCTCGGTCTGCCGCCCCGTGAGGTGACGGGCAGAGGCGCAGGGCTTGACGATGCAAGGCTTGCAAAAAAAATAGCGGTAACAGAACGTGCGCTTGCAGTAAACCGTCCCGACAGGAACAAGCCGCTTGAACTTCTTGCAAAGGTCGGAGGATTCGACATCGCCGGAATGGCGGGAATGTTTCTCGGCGGTGCGGTTTACGGCATACCCGTTGTCATAGACGGGGTAACGTCTGCTGCTGCCGCCGCGGTCGCTGCGGCGACAGAACCGCATTGCAGGGAGTTCATGCTGGCAAGTCACTGTTCGTCCGAACCTGCGGCAAGGCTTTTACTTGAAAGTCTCGGGCTGAAAGCGCCGATACAGGCGCAAATGCGGCTCGGGGAGGGTACCGGCGGACTTATGCTGCTGCCGCTGCTGGACTGTGCTCTTGCGGTCTACAACAGTGCGCATACATTTGATGAAATAGAACTTGAGAGGTACAAGCCACTGTGATCACACTTATTACGGGCGGATCCAAATGCGGAAAATCCGGTCTTGCCGAGAAGCTGCTCGACAGGTTTTTCACTGACAAAATATACATAGCGACCATGCAGCCATACGGCGAGGAAGCGCATATCGCTATCTCACGGCACCGGAAACTTCGCGCCGGAAAAGGCTTTTCGACGATAGAAAAATACACCGGTCTGCACGAGCTGGATATACCTGCCGGAAGTCACATCCTGCTTGAGTGTATGGCAAATCTGTGTGCAAATGAGATGTTCGGCAGCGAGGGGATATGCGACCCGACAGAAAGGATAATGTTCGGTATAAAGCGCCTTGCAAAGACCGCGGACCAGCTCGTTATCGTTACGAATGAAGTCGGTTCGGACGGTGCGGCTTACAGTCCGGAAACAAACAGATACATTGAGGTAATGGGGAGACTGAACGCACTCACCGCTGAACTGTCGGACAATGTGATCGAGTGTGTTTACGGGATCCCTGTCGTGTTGAAAGGGCAGATCGTATGACAGCGATAAAGTCGCTTGCAAGCGCGTTTCTGATGTATTCGCGAATACCTGTGCCGAGGGTGGAATGGAAGGAAGAAAACAGGCGGTACGCGCTGTGTTTTTTTCCCCTCATAGGCGCGGTGATCGGCGGTCTGCTGATGTTATGGAATTATATCTGCGGCATACTGAGCATCGGCGTTATCCTGCGAGGTGCGGTGTCGGTGCTTATCCCTGTGCTTATCACCGGAGGCATACACATAGACGGCTTCTGCGACACAGCGGACGCACTCGCATCATACGCGGACAGACGGAAGAGACTTGAAATAATGTCCGACCCGCACATCGGCTCGTTTGCGGCAATAGGTCTGTGCGTTATGCTTCTTCTGCAATTCGGGCTTTTCTGTGAGACAGAAAGTTTCACCGGAACGGCGGTCATTGCGTTGGGCAATGTTCTTTCCCGTTCACTGAGCGGGCTTGCGGCAGTCACCTTCAAAGGCGCAAAAAAAGAGGGTGCGCTTCAGAGCTTTGTCCGACCCGCACACAAAAAAGTAACTGTGACCGTGCTTGTCTGCACGGCTCTCTCCTGTGCGGCGGGAATGGTCATTGTCGGTTTTTTTGCCGGAATATTCGCAGTCACTGCGGCAGCCGGTGTTTTCGTGTTTTACAGATTTTTTGCATACAGGAATTTCGGCGGTATCACGGGAGATACCGAGGGCTGGTTCCTGCAGATAACGGAGACTGCCGTACTTGCGGCAGCGTGTGCGGCGGAGGTGTTGGCTTTATGATAATGATAACGGGCGGTGCATATTCCGGCAGGCGTGAATTTGCGAAACAGAGATTCGGGCTGACGGACGGTGATATCCTTGACGGCGGGAGCTGTGACCTGTCCGCTGTGAAAAATGCAAAATGCGTCTGCAATTATGAACTTGCGGTAAAACGGCTGCTGATAAACGGCACAGACCCGCTCGGATTTACGGGAGCGCTGAACTGCGGCATCGTGATAATGAATGAGATAGGCTGCGGGATAATCCCGCTTGAAAAGAGCGAACGTGAATGGCGGGAAACGGCAGGTCGGGCGGGCTGTATGATCGCTGCAAGATCGGACACCGTTTACCGCGTTTGCTGCGGTATTGCAGCCGTGATAAAAGGAGAAAAGCAGTGACGATCAATTTTATCAGACACGGAAAAACAGCGGGCAACCTTGAAAAACGCTACATAGGACGCACAGACGAGCCGCTTTGTGATGTGGGGATCGCCGAAATAAAAAGCATAGCTTATCCGGACTGCGATATTGCAGTTGTAAGTCCCATGATACGGTGCGTTCAGACCGCAGAAATTATTTATCCGTCAAAACGTACAGTGATATGCAGCGACCTTCGTGAGTGCGATTTCGGCGACTTTGAAGGAAAAAACCACATTGAAATGAGCGGAGACCCGAAGTATCGGAAATGGCTCGACAAGGGCGGAATGGCACCTTTCCCGAACGGTGAGGACAGCGTTTCTTTCCGCATAAGATGTGTGAACGGATTTCTGAAAGCCGTGAGCGAAAACAAGGCTGACACTATCTCATTTGTTGTTCACGGCGGAACTATAATGTCTGTCCTCGAAAAGCTTGCGTTCCCTCACAAGGAGTTTTACGAGTATATGACCGAAAACGGGCATGGCTGGTTGACCGTATATGACGGCGAAAAGATAACGATAACAGGCAGGATATGAACTATATTATACCGGTAATTCCGATCATTGCAGGTTTTCTGCTTGATGCGATACTCGGCGACCCGTATTCGCTGCCGCACCCGATACGTCTCATCGGGCGGCTCATATCTTCGCTTGAAAAGTTCGTCCGCAGACATTTCAGAAATCTCACAGCGGGGGGAGTTTTTCTTGCACTCACTGTGTTGCTGCTGTCTGCGGGGGCTGCGGGAGCATTGCTGTATGTATGCTGTTCGGTGAATGTATGGCTGGGTGTCGCTGTCGAAAGCGTCATCTGTTATTATATGTTCGCGGCAAAAAGCCTGCGGAAAGAAAGCATGAAGGTGTACAGAGCGATCGCGGAGAACAACACCGAAAAGGCACGAGAAGCAGT
>CAMHBE010000281.1 GCA_946183095.1 uncultured Clostridia bacterium
GGCAGCGCACGTATGCCGAGCCACGAGACGGTGGATGGTCGCGAGCATTTTGTGTACCAGGAAGGAAGAGCCGTCTATAAACATGCGGTTCTCGACATGACTTCTGCCGTGAAAACCATCATTCAGCGGAATGGCCTCAGCAAGGAAAATGTTGACTGGGTGGTTCCTCATCAGGCAAACATCAACATCGAGGCATCTGTGGCAGAACGTATCGGCATTATTCTCGCCGAACTGACTGCGAAAACGTTCGATGATGTGTTCGAGACCTGCAAACGCATACCGATAGAGCAGTTCGCCGCAAAAGCCGATAAGCTGCACATCGTCAAGGGGCATTCACTGAACTCGAAGCTCACCAGCATACCGGCTTTGCAGAGAACGATTAAAAAAGCGCTCGTTCTTCGTATGCAGGAGAGGTACAGGATAGGGCAATTGCCGGAAACAGGCGCGGTCATGCCTATACATTTTCTGATAATGAAAGACAGGATGACGATAACGCTCGATACTTCCGGTGCCGGTCTGCACAAGCGCGGTTATCGTGCAATGTCCAACGAAGCGCCGATAAAGGAAACTCTCGCTGCGGGCATTGTCGATATCGCAAGAGTACGCGCCGCCGATACGGTCATAGACCCTTTCTGCGGCAGCGGCACGATTCTGATAGAAGCCGCACTGAAAGCTGCGAACATTGCACCATGTCTGAACAGACATTTTGCTGCAATGGACTGGGGCTGCATAGACAGGAAGGTGTGGCAGGACGCGGCAGATGAAGCAAGGGCGGCTGTTCGCACAGACTGCGGATTTCAGGCGTTCGGGTACGATAAAGACTCCGATGCGGTGAAGCTGACCGCGGAAAATGCCGAAAAAGCGGGAGTGACACAATATATCAGAGTTCAGCAGCGGGATATAAAGGATTTCCATTACCCGGCGGGCGCGGCAAAGATCATCACCAACCCGCCTTATGCCGAGCGTATGGGCGATATAGCAGAAGCAAGGGACATCTACCGCACAATGGGAAAAGTACTGCTGCCTAAAGGCGATAACAGCGTTTTTGTGATAACGTCGGTTGAAGAATTTGAAGACCGGCAAGAACCGCAAGCTGTACAACGGAATGCTGATGTGCAGACTTTACAGCTACTTATAACTATTATGCACTTTGTTGACGCAAAAGGAATTTTGTCGGCGAACAGCGGTATGCACGGAATGAACATCTACCGCGGCTGTACGCACGGCTGCATTTACTGTGATTCACGAAGCACCTGCTACGGGTTCACTCACGCTTTTGAAGATATCGAAGTAAAGCGCAATGCCCCCGAACTGCTCGAATCGGCACTGCGGTCAAAAAGAAAAGTCTGCATGATCGGAACCGGCGCGATGTGTGACCCGTATATGCACTGCGAAAAGGAACTGCGCCTGACAAGACAGTGCCTTGAAATTATACTGAGATGCGGCTTCGGTGCAGCCATACAGACCAAGTCGGATTTGATAATGCGGGATATCGACCTGCTCGACGAGATAAACAGGCAGGCAAAGTGCGTTGTGCAGATGACACTGACGACATACGATGACGGACTGTGCGGCATTATCGAACCTAATGTCTGCAATACCGGACGGCGGTTGGAAGTTCTCGCGGCAATGCGTGAACGCGGCATTCCCACGGTCGTGTGGATGACACCGATACTGCCGTTCATTAACGACACTGAACAAAACGTCGGCGCACTTCTGCGGGAATGTGTGAATGTCGGGGTACATGGAGTTATATGTTTCGGAATGGGCGTGACGATGCGCGAGGGCGACAGGGAGTATTTCTATGATGCTCTCGATAAGCATTTTCCGGGAATGAAGGAACGCTACATCCGCACTTACGGGAATGCCTATGAGCTGCCGAGCCCGGATAACACCCGGCTGATGCGGATGCTGAACGATGTCTGCGAAAAGCACGGTATCCTGCATACTCCCGACAAGTGTTTCGGGTATCTGAATGACTTGCCGGACAAATATGAGCAGACGTCATTTTTCTGACAGAAAGATTTTTGAACGGTACATACTTTTTTACGGAGCGAACGATGTCGGATTTTATAACTTATGATGTGCTTATCATCGGTGCCGGAGCTGCCGGGATGATGGCGGCTTGCACGGCAGCGGAAAAAGGCGCGAAGACCGCTGTTGTCGAAAAGAATGACAAGGTAGGCAGAAAGCTTGCCATAACCGGCAAGGGGCGATGCAATGTAACAAATGACTGTGACGCGGAGACGGTCATGAAGAACCTGCCGAAAAACCCGCGTTTCATGTTCAGCAGCCTGAACGCTTTCCCGCCGCAGTCGGTGAAGGCGTTCTTCACAGATGAGGGAGTTCCGCTCAAGACCGAGCGCGGCAACAGGGTTTTTCCCGTGTCGGACAATGCTTATGATATAGTGGACGCGCTCCATAAGCGTATGAAGCGTCTCGGAGTGAAAATAATAAATGCGCGGGTAACGTCCGTTACCGCAGATAACGGGGAAGTGACGGGTGCAGTCACCGACCGGGGTGTGTTACGTGCAAAGGCTGTCATTATCGCTGCGGGCGGGATGTCATACCCCGGAACGGGTTCAACGGGCGACGGGTATGGGTTTGCGGAAAAACTCGGGCATACCGTGACTGCGATAAAGCCGTCGCTCGTCCCGCTGGAAACTGCAGAGGACTGCTCGGGAATGGCGGGACTGAGCTTAAAAAATGTTGCGCTGAGCATTTCGGAAGCGGGAAAGAAAAAGCCCGTGTTCCGCGAACAAGGCGAGATGCTGTTCACGCACACGGGAATATCGGGTCCGCTTGTTTTGTCCGCAAGTTCGGTCATGGGCGAGATCACGGAAAACAAGTACACGGCGTATATTGATCTTAAGCCCGCTCTCGATGCCGGAACTCTCGATGCGAGGATAGTCCGCGACTTCGGGGAACGGAAGAATATGCAGCTTTCCAATGCGCTGCGAAAGCTCCTGCCGGAGTCTGTGATCCCGACGGTGCTTGAAAAGGCGGGGCTCTCACCCGATAAACAGTGCAACGCTGTAACAAAGCAGGAGCGCACCGCACTTGCAGGAGTTGTCAAGGCATTGCCGCTGTGTATCACTGCATACCGTCCGATTGCGGAAGCTATCATAACGGACGGCGGTGTCAGCGTAAAGGAGATCGACCCGAAAACGATGCAGTCAAAGCTGATAAAAGGTCTGTATTTTGCCGGTGAGATCATTGATGTAACTGGATTTACCGGCGGATTCAACCTCCAGACCGCGTTTTCTACCGGACACGCTGCGGGAGCAGCGGCAGCGGAGCAGGGGAGAAGCTGATATTAGGGCACCTCTAAAAACCTCTTGCCGCCCATTCGCACCGCCCTAAAGCCGTCA
>CAMHBE010000282.1 GCA_946183095.1 uncultured Clostridia bacterium
CGCAGCTCTGGTCCCGTCCGGAAGGACAGCGCGAATGCGCCGCTGCACCTACTTTTCCGATCAAACGACCACCATGCTGTCCGAGGCGATGTAGTAATAATCGTGCCCCTGTTCAACGTATTTGTCGAGCGTGCCGCTTATCTGAATGTCGGTGCGCACTTCGGGGTAATCGTCGGGGTAGACCCTGCCGTCTGCCTTGAATTCCAACCCCTGCAAACAGCAAGCCGTCGCGTCCGGTATCACAACAAAGTAGTAGCGGGTGTCGAGACTTTCGTCGTATCCAGTGTCGAAATAGCCGCTGACACGGATAGTCTTGCCGAGGTACTGCTCCGGAGCGGTGACGATGTCATAAACGGTCGCGTATATCATGGTGGGGTTCATCACAGTGAGGTCGATATCGACCCCGGTGTCCTGTGCGGTATCGCCGGTGGGAGCCGCAGATGTGGAGCCTGCGGGTGAGAGGGAAGCTTCGGGCGCTGCTGCGGAAGTCGTATCGGTGGGCAGCGTTATGGCGGTGGCATCCTTCACTACCTCGTTTATGATAGCCTGCTGCTTGCTGTCGGGCTTTTCGCCTGCGCAGGAACCGAGTGCGAGTGCGGCAGACAGGGCGAATACTGCCATTGCGTAAACTTTTTTCATTGAGCTTTTCTCCTTGTGAATAACGAAAGAATGCAGAATATCAGGAATACTGCGATATCGGCGGTAACTATCGTAGAGCCTACGGGAGTTCCCGACATTATGGAAATGAATATGCCCGCGCCCGCACAGACAACGGAAATGCACGCCGAGCATATAATGACGCTGCGGAAACTGCGGAAAACGCGCATAGCCGACAGGGCGGGGAAGATTATCAGCGCGGATATCAGCAGCGAACCCACGAGGTTCATTGCAAGCACGATGATGAGCGCCGTTATCACCGCAATAACGAGGTTGTAGGCACCAGCCTTCACGCCTGTGGCGCGGACGAAGTTCTCGTCGAAGGTGACGGCGAATATCTTGTGGTAGAACAGCAGAAATGCCGCGATAACGATGACCGACATGATGATGCACAGCAGCACATCTTCTTTTTTCAGCGTGAGTATAGAGGTGGAACCGAACAGCGTCGTGCAGACATCGCCGGAGATATTAGCGGAGGACGGGAAAAGGTTCATCAGCATATAGCCGACCGCCAGCGCCCCCACCGATATCATCGCGATAGCCGCGTCGCCGTTTATCTTTGCGTTCTGTCCCGTTCTTAGCAGCAGCACCGCGGAAATGACGGTTATCGGAATGACGATGTACATATTGTTGGTCAGTCCCATTATCCCCGCGATCGCCATTGCGCCGAACGCGACGTGCGAAAGTCCGTCACCTATGTAGGAGAAGCGCTTCAGCACCAGCGTCACCCCCAGCAGCGACGAGCACAGTGCGATCAGCAGTCCGACGATCAGCGCATACCACACAAAATCGTAGCTGAAATAAAGCTGTATCTTTGCGGCGATATCACCCATTCTCGCTCACCGTCCTTTCGGAAAATGCTTTCCCGACATCGCTCTCTTTGTATTCGCCGGCAGTGCCGAAGAAAAGGCTGCGGTGCGCGCCTATGTGAAGAATGTGCGACGCGTAGCGTATCGCGGCGGACAGGTCGTGCGATACCATTATCACGGTCACGCCCTCCTTGTTGAGCCCCGCAGTCAGTTCGTACATCTCGGTCTGCGCTTTAGGGTCAAGTCCCGTGACCGGCTCGTCGAGCAGCAGCATCTTGTGGGCGGCGCACAGCGCTCTTGCGAGGAGAACTCTCTGCTGCTGTCCGCCGGAAAGGTCGCGGTAGCAGCGCCGCGCAAGTTCCGTTATGCCGAGCTTTTTCATCACGGCATCCGCAAGCATTTTTTCTTCCCTGCTGTAGAAAGGTCTGAACCCGGTCTTGGCAATGCACCCGGAACGAACGATCTCACGCACGGACGCCGGAAAATCACGCTGTACGCTGGTCTGCTGCGGGAGATAGCCTATGTCGCCGGGCTTCATGTCGCCGCAGTGCTTTATCTCGCCGCCGACCTGCTTTTTCAGCCCCAGCAGCGCCTTTATCAGCGTGCTCTTTCCGGAGCCGTTCTCGCCGAGGATGCAGAGATAATCGCCCTCGCAGACCGTAAAGTTTATTTCCTCCGCAACAATGCTCCCGTCATATCCGAGAGAGACGTTCTCGCAGATAAGCTGCGGCTTGCGCAGTGAGACATTTTCCGCGCTGTCCTGCATCGTGCGTCACTTCCTTTCGTTCGTTCATGTCTTTATATCTTCACGCTTCTGCCGGTGCGGTCATTTGAGCGTTTCGCGCAGTACATCGAGGTTCCCGCGCATCAGGGAAATGTAAGTCGCACCGCCGTCTATCTGCGCCCTGCTCACCGACTGGAGAGAGTTCAGTTCGGCGATCTGCGCGTCTTTTGTCTTTGTGCTGTCTATGATCGTCCGTGCAATGGAGCTGTCGGAGTTCTCGATCGTGTAAACGGTCTTTACGCCGAGTTCATCGACCTTGTTCGCGAGGAACACGATAGTTTCAAAGCTCGCTTCCGTTTCTGCGGAGCATCCCGCGAATGCCGCGTAGTAGTCGAGCCCGTAGTCGTCGGTGAAATATCGGAACGGGAACCTGTCGCCGAAAACGAGCGTTTTCACCGCAGCATTGTCCGTGACCGCCTTAAAATCGGCGTCCAGTTTGTCAAGCTCTGCGGTGTAGGCTGTCAGACCGCTCCTGTATTTTTCGGCATTTACGGGGTCGGCTTCGCACAGACAGTCGGTTATCCTGCCGCAGACGGTTTTTGCGTTTGCAACGGACAGCCAGATGTGCTCGTCGTATTCCGGCTCGTCCTCATGCTCATGCCCTTTGTCGTCATCGTCATCATCTTCTTCGTGTTCGGCTTCCATACCTTCTTTGAGTTCTTCCTCGACGGCTCGGCTGCCTACAGCTTCGAGCATACTGACGGTCTTCATGTCCTTGTTGACGGCATTTTCGAGTGTGTCCTCCACCCATTCGTCGGATTCCCCGCCGGCGTAGATGAATATATCGCAGTCGGATATCTTTATGATATCGTCGGCGGTCGGCTGGAAGTTGTGCAGGTCTGTGCCGCTTTCGAGCAGGTATGTTATATCCGCTCCCGACGCGGCATCGCCCATTATCTGTTTCACCCAGTCGTAGCCGGAGAACGTAGTGCAGACGATGCGCAGTTTATCGGAGCCGCCGGCTGCGGGAGCCTGTGACTGCGCGCTTGAGTCTCCGCACCCCGATACAGCGAAAACCGATGCGGCGAGCAGTATAGAGATCTTTTTTCTTATAGTCATATTGTTTTTCCTCGGTAAAGTGTTGCGCCGGGCTGCAAAAAACAG
>CAMHBE010000283.1 GCA_946183095.1 uncultured Clostridia bacterium
ATACGCCGACGGGATAATACGGGTGGCGTACAGGAATGACATAACTTATCCGGAAAAGTACCTCGCGCTTAAACTTAAAAGTGCAGCGCAGTGACAGGAGGATCATATAATGGAATCTGCAGTTGAACAGAAGTCCGCGTTCGGTGTGATACCATGTGCGGCGGCAGTCTATTACTACGACGGGAATTCCGCAAGACTGGTTTGGGCAAATGACAGGTTTTTCGGCTTATTCGGCTGCTCAAAGCAGCAGTATCTCGATATCGAACCGAACGATTACGGTTTCAGGATGCTCGGCAGAGAATACTCTGCTGCTCTCATCGGACAGCTTGACGCGCTCAGCCGCAATGTGAACAGTTTCGGCATAGATGTCGAGGCAGCGGATGTGAACGGCACGCACCTCTCGCTGTATGCGGAGATGAGCGTTGAACCTTACGGCAGGGAGCACAGATACAACGTACTGGTGCATAATACGGAACAGATGACCGGCGCCGCAAAACAAAGTTCGGATATGACGGACATGATGTTCTCGCTCATGGCGATATCCGCGGACTACATATTCAGATATGACAAGCTGTCCGATAAGCTCGATGTGTTCAAGAATGCCGGCGGAACTTTCATAAATGCACTGTCGGTGAACGATTTTGAGAACTACTTTCTCTCGAACGGCTGTGTGTGCGACGAAGACGAGGAGACATACGGACTTATCTGCAACAACCTGAAGACAGGAATCGACAGCGGCGTATTCGAGCTGCGCATGAAAGTCCCGAGCGCTTCAAATATGCGCTGGTACCGTCTCACCGTAAAGACAGACCGTGACGCGTCCGACAACGGCTACCGCGGCGCGGTTGGCAAGGTAGAGGATATCAGCACCATAAAGATAGCCAATCAGCGCCTTATCGACAAGGCGGAGCGTGACCCGCTCACAAAGCTGTACAACAAGACAGCAACAAAGACGCTCATACAGAGTTTCCTGCGCACCGACAGCCGGGATACCCTCGACGCGTTCATCATAGTTGATGTCGATAACTTCAAGCAGGTGAACGATACGCTCGGACATTTGTTCGGCGACAGCGTTCTTTCCGACCTTGCCGCGGAACTTCAGGATCTTTTCAGGGCGAACGACGTTATAGGGCGCATCGGCGGTGACGAGTTCATCGTTTTTCTGCGCGGCATGAACCATAAATCCCACATAGCGTCGAAAGCGGACGATATCTGTAAGATATTCAGCCTGATATACAACGACGATGACGGGATAAAAGTTTCGGGAAGCCTCGGTATAGCGCTGTTCCCGGATGACGGCGACACTTTCGACGATCTCTATAAAAAAGCCGATATAGCGCTGTATTCCTCCAAACGTGCGGGAAAGAGCTGTTTTACCTTCTATAACGAGGGAGACAAGGTGCCGGAGAATGAGAAGCCCGCGCCGCGTGTGGAACGCTATCAGAAAGGCATGGATCTTATCGGCGGCACTGCGGGGTTCGGGTCCGACCTGCTGACGAGCGCCTTTGAAATGGCGGAAGCGGGACTTGACATGAACGATGCCGTAGTCAGCATAATAGAGAAAGTCGGCAAGCATTTCCGATTCGGCAGGATAGTAGTTACCGAATGTCTGGGAGACAGCGGCGTTTACAAGGATACATACATAAGGCGTTCAAAGAATGCCGATGCCGCAAGGCTCGATACCATAAGATTTTCCAACAAGGAACTGAACGAGTTTTGCAGCCGTTTCGACAAGAACTTCATCATGACAGTCTCGACGGATGAGGATGCTCTCCGCGACAACGCCTATATGGCGTACCTCAGCGCCAACCGCATCGGTTCCTCAACAGTCTGCGGATTTTTCCGCTCCGGAAAGCTCGTGGGAATGGTGAGCTTTCAGGATCAGGCAGGCGCATACCGCTGCTCGATAGATGAAGCAAAGGTGCTCAAAGAGCTTACCCGCGTCATATTCTCCTACCTCATAAAACTGCGGGAATCCGACAAGGCGAGAGAGAACTCCGAATATGCGGCGAATTACGACGAGCTTACCGGACTGATGAATTTCAGATGTTTCCGCAGACATGTCGTAAAGTATATGCAGACCGCGTTCGAGAACGACAAGTTCGTTTTCCTTGTCGCGGATTTCTCGAATTTCAGCTACGTCAACAGCCGTTACGGGTTCCGTTCCGGCAACGAGATGCTCAAGAGCTTCGCCGCCGCCTTCACCTACTTCACCGATAAGATACGCTATGTGTGCAGGGTGGAAGCCGACAGGTTCTGCGCACTTGCCGACTACAGCGATACTGTGGTGAGCGATTTCGAGACATTCACCCGCCGCTTCTCCTCCAACGAGATCCTGCTGGGAGGAAGTGTGGGCTTCGGTATCGCCACCGGTGCGTATATCCCCGATATGTCCGCGTCGTTCGATTTCGACGAGGTATATGACAACGTGAACCTTGCGCTCAAATATTCAAAATCCCACAACATCGCCGTTTGCAGCATCTACAAGCCGGAGATGCGCGAAGAACTCAACCGCACGATAGAGATAGCTGCCGATGCGAGAAAAGCGCTGAAAAACAACGAGTTCAAAGTGTTCTTCCAGCCGAAAGTGTCTGTTTCCCACAACAAGATAGTCGGCGCGGAAGCCCTTGTCCGCTGGATAAAACCCGACGGGCGCGTGGTAACTCCAGACAGTTTCGTTCCTTTCCTCGAAAAGAACGGCTATATCGTGAAGATAGACTTCTTCGTTTATGAGGAAGTGTGCCGCTATCTGCGCAGACGCATCGACGCGGGCGAAGACGTTGTTCCTATCTCCGTGAACGTTTCAAGGGTACATATGCTCACAAATGATTTCATTTCGCACGTTACCGATGTGGTGAAAAGATACCGCATAGACCCTGCTCTTATCGAACTTGAACTTACCGAGAGCGTTTTTATCGCAAACGAGGATGAAGCCATAAGCACCATGTCGGCTCTGCGGGACAGGGGATTCAAGGTGTCCATAGACGATTTCGGTTCGGGGTATTCGTCGCTGTCGCTGCTCAAACGAATGCCGGTGGATGTTCTTAAAATAGACAAGGGATTTTTTGCGGGCGACCACATAGACAGAAAGGACGGCATACTTCTGTCAAGTGTCATAGATATGGCTGACAAGATGAACA
Organism: uncultured Clostridia bacterium; assembly: GCA_946183095.1. GTDB lineage: Bacteria > Bacillota > Clostridia > Oscillospirales > Ruminococcaceae > Ruminiclostridium_E. The sequence continues at coordinate 3,141 of CAMHBE010000283.1, forward strand.
TAGATATAATCTGCGAGGGCGTTGAGACGGAAGAGCAGATAGATTTCCTGCGTCACAGCAAGTGCGATACGGTACAAGGCTTCTTCTACGCGAAACCTATCCCGGTGGGAGATTTCGAGGATATGCTCACGAACGGAATCCCGCCGCAGAAGAAAGAGGCATATACCGCAAAATGAAAAAGAACAGTATAGCGGCGGCT
>CAMHBE010000284.1 GCA_946183095.1 uncultured Clostridia bacterium
CCTGACGTGTGACGATATTTCAGAAAGAAGGCTTTTGGTGGTATCGCTGAACATCATAATGTTCCCGGCGGCATCGGAATACCCCGCACCAAGCTGTTCGAGCATGGTTATCATCATGTTGTCGGTGGATTTGTAGATGAAGGGTATCATGACTTTCTGACCGTTGACCTTGTATGTGCCGTCGGCATCTTTTTCCGCGGCTGCTTCGGAGACTTGCCAGATAAAATCCCATGTCATGATATCGGGCAGGGTAAAGCCGAGTTTCTCGACCATGTTCTTGTTGACATAGCACGCCTCGGTGGAGCGCATGAACGGCACGGCTCTGTAATGTCCGCCGAGCTTGCATTCCTCGCGGTATTCGGGTATCATCTCGTCGAAAGTCGGGGCGGTGAACTTCACTTCACTGCCGCCCAGCCCGTACTTCGGGTCGTGCATCAGTTCGTCGAGCTGCACCACGGTGTTTGCTCCCGTCATGTAGGTTGCGATATGGTCGGGGTAGGTGATGCAGACGTTCGGGGTAGTCTCGGTGGGGATGTTTGTGATAACATCGTTGTAGATCTTGCCGTAGTCGGTATAAAGCCGCATATTGACGGTGATATTCGGGTACAGCGCCTGAAAATCGTCGATAGCCTGCTTGTATATCGCGGTCTGGGTCTTGTTGGTATCGTTCTTCGCCCAGAACGTTATCTCCACGGGTTTGCTCTCATCGAAGCTCTGGGGTATCGCGAAAGCGTCGCTTTTATGCGAACCGTGGCATCCGGACAGAACGGAGAGCGCGGTCAGTGCGGTTATGGCGGCAGCTGCCAGAGCCGCGGCTTTTCTGAAACTTTTCATATTATCATTCTTTCGGTTTTATTGAGGGGGAACGGACGGGATCAGCCTTTTGTGCCGCCGCGCGAAACTCCCTCCATGATCTTCTTGCGGAAAACGATGAACAGCACAATCAGCGGAAGTGATATCACGACGACAGCCGCCATCATTGCGGGGATGTTCTCGCGCCCGAAGCCGTTCTCGCGTATCTCCTCAATGCCGTTTGAAACGAGGTAATAAGCCTTGTCGTCGGTGATGAGACGAGGCCAGACGTATGAATTCCAGCACTCGATCACTTTCAGTATCATGATCGTGATGATAGTTGGTCTGCATATCGGCATCATCACCTTGACAAGATACTTGAAGTCTGAAGTTCCGTCGACCTTTGCGGCTTTGTATAGGTCATCGGGTATCTGCTCGAAGTTCTCTTTCAGCAGATAGATGTAAAAGACGGAAGTGACCGACGGGAGGATAAGACCGGTGAAGGTGTTTCGCAGTCCCATATCGGTTATGGTCTGGAAATTCGTGATGATGACAAGCTCGTTCGGTATCATCATCAGCGCGAGGAACAGCGTGAACACGAGGTTCTTGCCGCGGAACTCCAGCCGTGAGAAAGCGAATGCCGCCGGGATTATCACTATCATCATGACTGCCGTGGTTATCACCGTGAAAATGAGCGTGTTGAGGAAATACTGCGCGAGGGGAACTGCCGTGAATGCTTCCGTGTAGTTTTCCAGCGTAGGCTCGGCAGTGAAGAACTGCGGGATATATTCCGTGGCGTACTGCCCGTAGCTCTTAACGGATGTCAGCAGCATCCAGTAGAACGGGAATATGACGACTATCGCCCATACCGACAGCAGTACATACACCACGACGGTGAGGACGTGAATGTTCTTTTTTTTCTTTTTGGGTGTTATTTCGTTGTTTTCCATTTTTATCACCGTGTTTATCAGTAATGCACTTTCTTGTTGCTTATCAGCAGGTTTATCACCGTGATAGTAAGGACTATCACGAACAGTATGATAGCCGCCGCCGCCGCGTATGAGGGATAACCGCCGCTGTCGCCGTACAGCATATCGTAGATATAGCCCACTATCGTGTTCATGCCGGCGGCGTTGAGATCGGTGCCGAACAGTGCGACTGAGTCGCTGTACGCCTTGAATGCGCCGATGAAACCGGTTATCACGAGATAGAATATCATGGGTGAGATCATGGGCAGGGTGATGCGGAAGAATATCCTTGTTTTTGATGTGCCGTCTATCCTTGCAGCCTTATAGTATGTTTCGTTTACCGACGCGAGCGCGCTTGTGAGTATCAGTATCTTGAACGGCAGCACCACCCATATCGTGTAGAAGCACAGCACGAACATCTTCGCCCAGTAGGGTCCGTCGATGAAATCAACGGATTCACCGCCGAACAGGTTTATGAGCACATTCACAAGTCCGTCGGAGTAGGCGGTCTTCTTGAAAAGTATCATGAACACGAGCCCGACGGCGAGGGTATTGGTCACATAGGGCAGGAAATACACGGTCTGGTAAAGGCTCCTGACCTTCTTTACGGAACTCAGCCCCAGAGATATCACGAGCGCGAGTATCGTAGAGAGCGGCACTGTGATGATAACGAGCAGGAAAGTGTTCTGCAATGCCTGCAAAAAGTACGGGTCATGCAGCACATACTGATAATTGTAGATACCTGTGCCGAATGAAGTCTGTGACGCGGAGTTGTAGCCCTCTTCAAAGGAATACACGAACACGTCTATGAGCGGGTAGAGCATGAACGCGCCGAGGAATATCAGCGCGGGCAGGAGATACAGCCAGCTTTTGAGACTATTCTTTTTCATGCGCTGCACGCTCCTTCGGGTCAAAGTAGATGCGCTCTTCGCTGTCCTTGTCGAAAAGGAACACCTTGTGCGGTTTCAGCGAGAACCTTGCCTCGCCGCCGTCGAACTCCGGCAGTTCATCGGAGCTTATTATCGAGCGGATATTGGCTTCACCGGTGAACGCGTAGTGATGCGAGATGATGCTGGTATCGCGTCCCATTACCTCCACACCGCGCAGCTTGCATTTAAGGCTGCCGTTTGCGTCGGGAATGAAGCCTTCGGGGCGTATGCCGATATAGACATTCCTGTTTTGCAGATCTCCGGCGGGAAGCACCGCGTCATCGCCGATACAGACCATACCGTTCCTGATGCAGCCGACGAACACGTTTATCGCGGGAGTGCCGAGGAACTTTGCGACAAAGAGGTTAGTCGGATCATCGTACATCTTCTGCGGCTTGTCTATCTGCTGTATAATGCCGTCCTTCATGACAACTATCATGTCGGAGATGCTCATGGCTTCTTCCTGGTCGTGGGTAACGAACACCGTCGTTATGCCTGTTTCGACCTGTATGCGGCGTATTTCCTCCCTTGTCTGCAAACGCAGTCTCGCGTCGAGGTTGGAGAGCGGCTCGTCGAGCAGCAGCACGCGGGGCATCTTCACCAGCGCGCGGGCGATGGCCACGCGCTGCTGCTGGCCGCCGGACA
>CAMHBE010000285.1 GCA_946183095.1 uncultured Clostridia bacterium
GTATGCACGCACGTTCAGCTTCACCTTTGTGCCGCCGTCAACCGTAAGGCTCTTGCCGCTGCTGACCGCGGAATCCACGCCTTTGAGCACGGTTATCTTGCGCGTGATATTGTAGGTGTAGGTCTTGTCCTTGTGGCTTATCGTGAAGGTGTTCAGACCGGCTTCGAGGGGCTGCTCGAAGTAGAGGTTGCCGACACCGTTCAGCTTCATTTCCGTGCCGTTAAAATAAACAGGCTCGTTTTCGTCGAAGGTTCCCATGAAAGTAACGGACGCTTCGTTGGTGGTAAATCTGAGACTTGCGGGAGAAGTCATGGTGAGGTCTTTCGGAAGCGGTTCCGGCGGCAGCTGCTCCGGCTCCTGCGTTTCGGCAAGGTCAGTGTCTGCGCTTGTTTCCGGGTCTTCCTGCAATTCCTCCGCCGTCGTTTCTTCCACCGCGGCGCTGTCCGCGTATCTCTCGCTGTAGAACTCCACGAGCGCGGTGGTGGAACCGAGAGGGTCTGTCTCCAGCGCGGAGAACGAGTTAAACACGCTGCCTGCATAGCTGTCTATCCCGTCAAGCACCGCAAGCTGTTCTATAAGCTGGTCGGGGCTGCTCCAGCCGACCGTTTCGGTTCCCAGATATTCGTTATGATGAACAACATACATCGGCACGCCCGCGTCGGAAGAAAGATCTCCCCACCAGCCGGTAACTTCCCCGAAGGGCAGCTTCCCGGACGTGAGCGAACCGTAAGCCCGCACCATGACGAGATCCGCGTAGCCGCTAGCGACGAACCGCCTTGTGTCGGAGTAACCGTCGTAATATGCCTGAAAATAGTCCTCGGTAGCGCTCCCGTCGGGGTTCACGCCGGAATTTGCCCACATATCGTTTATCAGTATGCCCGCCGCTGTCGAACTGTTCGTGCTGCGTATGACCTCGGCGGCGGTGCGGAAATACTGCTCGGACGTGTCATAGAGCCAGTTCCTGTAGCCTATGCCGGAGCCGTTCTTCATGTATTCCGAGAAGCTGTCAACGTCGCGCTTCCCGTAGTAGTTGTCGATGATGATGCCCTCGCAGGCGTATTTCAGCGCGAAACGGTGGGTGCGGGATATCAGTGTGTCGATATCCCACGAGCTGTCCTGCATCAGACTGCCCATGTCAAGCACCACATAAGGTGAGATACCGCGCTTGTAGGCGAATTTCACGGCTTCAAGTATCGGGTCGCCCTCGCTGTTCATATCAAGGCTGAAATACGAAACTCCCTCGCTGACTGTGTTTATCACGACTGCGTTCAGCCCGACCTTGCCGAATTCTCCGAACACCTTTTCAAGCCCTGCTTTAAGCTCATCGCCGTCAGCGGCAAAATCCACGGAGGGCGTGATGAACGCGGCACGAAGCCCCTGCCGTATCTCCGGCGGAGCGGAAGAGATACCGCTCGCTTCTTCTATGTACGGCTCTGCGCTGTCATCTTGTTCATACTCAGCAAATGTAGGAACAGCAGTTCCCGACATAAGCATTGCAGCAGCGGCAAAAAGCGCTGTTATCTTCTTTTTCATTTTACGTCCCCTTTATATGACATCAGCCGACGAGAAGCGGCTTCATGTTGTTTATCTCGGTCTGCATCGCGGCAGTGCGCCTGTCCGCCGAGAACAGGTAATCGTAGCTGTATAGCGCCACTCCGGAGCAGTTTTTCAGGTTCGCGTACTCCACCTGCCGTTTGAGGATATCCGACGAGTTCTGCCACTCGGTCTTGCCGGTGCCTGCCCATTTGTCTTCGTTCCCGCACTTATAGACTGACAGACCTACTATCAGCTTTGTTGAAGTGCCCTGCACCTTCGTCAGCCAGTGGTCAACTACAGTCTTATAGGGCATCAGCTGATTATTGAACCCGTAGTATATCTGCGGAGTGAAGTAGTCGATGTAACCGCCTTTGCACCATGCCGCGGTGTCCGCGAACAGCACATCGAGGTTGTTCGGGTCGCTGCCCTGCGGTGCCGCGCCGAATATCGCCGTACCGCATTCGTGAGCTGCCGTGAACATCTCCTTCACCATTGCGTTGATGTTCGCGGTGCGGAATGCTTTCAGAGATGAACTTCCGCTTGCCGCGAATGCCGCACTGTCAAAGCTCTCGGCGGTAGTCGGGTAGAAATAGTCGTCGATGTGGACGCCGTCAACGTCATATCCCGACACGATCTCGCGGACGTTGTCGCCGATAAGCTGCCGTACCGCATCATAAGCGGGATTGAGGAACCATGTACCGTTGCAGTTCACGATGTAAGTGCCGTTCTCCGCGCCCCGATACCACTTTCCGACCGGGTATTTTTCCGAAACGTTCATAATTTCCGAATTCGCGCACAGCCTCAGCGGATTTATCCACGCATGGAACGAGATACCGTGTTCATGGGCTTCCCTGACCATGACTTTCAGCGGGTCATACGCCGTGCGCTTGTCGGGAGTTCCCGTAAGCTGGCGCGTGAACGGGAACAGTTCCGAGTAGAAATACGCGTCGCCGTGGGAACGGACGTGTACATAGACCGTGTTTATGCCGAGAGACTCGCAGTTGTCGAGCATCTTCCCGAACTCAGCGGCAAAACGCGTCTCGTCTCTGCCGCTCAGATGCGCGGCTATCTCTATGTATGATATCCAGACCGCCCTGACATTGCTGTGATTGAGCGCTTTATATGTGTTCCTGCCGTAGCTGCCCGATGCGGGAGCCGTAGTTTCAGCAGCGGCAGCAGTCACGGACACTGCCGTTGTTGTCATCGCGGTCGTTGTTTCGGTGGTGGTCGTCACTGCGGCAGTCGTCACTGCGGCAGTCGTCACTGCGGCAGTCGTCACTGCGGCAGTCGTCGTTGTTGTCGCAGTCGTCGTTGTTGCAGGAGCGGAAGTCGTTGTAATTGTTGCAGATCTTGTCCCGGCAGGTGCTTGTTCACCTTTCGCAGGTGTATGAACAGCGCTTGTTGTAACGGACACCGCGGGTGATGTGGCAGTTACTTCCGCGGGGTGTGTCGTCTCGGCGGCAGTTACGGTCGTCTCGTATGTGTCATCCTCGGTTATGACCGGAAGAGGAATGGGGACTGCGGTGTTATCGGCATCGACTTCGGGTTCGAGCAGCAGCCCGCCCACCTGTTCGTTGCGTATCTCGGATACCGGCGAAGATTCGGCGGCAGAAGTCAGAGCGGCGGTGCTTATATGTGTTTCGGGAGCGGAGCAGGCTGTGCAGGATGAAAAAACAAGAAATGCGCAGAGAACTATAACCGCTTTGCGAAAAAAAATGTCTGTTTTCATTGCCGCACCTCCTGTCCGCATTATATCACAGTATGATTATAGCACCTCAAAAGCTTTTCGTCAAGCGG